>JAITGT010000070.1 GCA_031280495.1 Eubacteriaceae bacterium | reverse complement strand
CTTTGCACTATGGATGTCAATCTCTTCAAGAAAGGAACGGCTCATCCCGCTTGGGCAAATGGCGCTCTACAACCGCGACGCGATCCGAATCAGCGTAAACGACGCGCACGTCCGTGCCTTTTGTCAATATAACCTCGTCGACGGATCGGGACGAAATGGTCACGATTTGGTGGTTCATGTATAAACGAATGCTCCCTAGGCCCATCTTTCCAGCGGGTATGTCTTTAAGCACCTTTCCGACAAGGCCAACCGCTTTTGGAACAAAAATTATCATCCTGTCGAAGCGCAGCCGATAAACATAAACAGACATGGAAGCCGCTGCCTCACAGGCAACAGCAAGGCAAAAGCTTGCAAAGAGCCGGGGGCCTGGAAAGAGTTCATGGGTAAGAAAAAGCCCAATAAGCCCAAAGACAAACATGCCAACCCCCGCCCCAAATTCTGTCACAAGGCTTGGCACAAGGGGCTTTGAAGCTTTATAGTCTCGAACGGAAAGGATGTCTTGCGCAGGCTGAGCCTCTTCCTCTCCCCATTTCTCTGTTTTTTTTGTCCGATAATAGAGCAGGATGGCAAATACTGCAGACAAAGCCGCTCCAAAAGCGGCAAAAGCTATGAACACTGTATGGATGGTCTTCTCGTTGAGTGGTAGCATCATCCGCTCCGAAAGCCGCTGTACAGCCGACTACTTTTTCTTCTTATCCGTTTCCTCTTCCAGCGGCGCGTAGATGTCGTCGTCTTCCTCTTCTACAGAAGCGGTTTGCGCGGGCGCAGACGGCTCGCCGGCCGCAGAAGCGATAGCCTCTTTCTTGATCTTTGCGACAGTCTCCCCCTGGGAAAACTTGATGAGGAAAAAGTCGTTTCCGACGGAATCAATTTTCCCGTAGAAGCCGCCAATTGTGATTACCTCGTCGCCTGGCTTTAGGCCATTGAGCATGTTTGATCTTTCATTCTGGCGCTTCTTGTTCTGCCGCCCAGTTAAGAGGTTTGGGACAATGAGAAGGAGCAGCATAAAGCCAAGAAACATCCACATTTGATTAGCTGGCATAAGTCCTCCAAATATATGAATTCAGTCACTAATTATACCATATAATTGTGGGCGCAAAACCTTGAATTGGCACAATTCAGTGCTGAAAGGCTCCCATATTCCTACGCCTCCTGCCCTTTCCCCCAGCCCGACCAAAATGTCTGCGCGAAGCGCGCAAACCTCTTTTCAAGAATGGCGGAACGCATCTCGCGCATAAAAGCGATGGTATAGGCGATGTTGTGCCAGCTGATCAGGACAGAGGCCAATATCTCGCCGGAGACAACAAGGTGCCTTAAGTAGGCGCGCGAGTAATTCTTGCACACATAGCACCCGCAGTCCTGCGCGATTGGGCCCTTGTCGCGCTGAAACGCCGCGTTGCGCAGGTTCAGTCTGCCAGTGCGCACGAGCGCGGCGCCTGTTCGGCCCATCCTTGTCTGCATGACGCAGTCAAACATATCCACGCCGCTTCGGACGCCCTCCACCAGCGCATCAAAGGATCCTACGCCCATGAGGTAGCGCGGCTTGTTCCTTGGAAGCATGGGCGCTGTGTACCCCAGAAGTGAAAACATCTCATCTTTGCTTTCCCCCACGCTCAGCCCCCCTATTGAAAATCCAGGCAAATCGTAGGCGCAAGTCTCTTCCACCGCCCGTTTTCGCAAGCCCTCAAACATCCCCCCCTGAACTATGCCAAAAAGGGACTGCCCTTCCCCAATAGGGCATTCCGCCGATCTCTTAAGCCACTGCAGGGTTCTGTGCAGCGCCTCGCCAGCGTATGCATAGCTCACGCCGGCAGGGGCGCACTCGTCAAATGCCATGACAATGTCCGCTCCAAGATCGCGCTGAATTTGCATCGACGCCTCTGGGCTGATGAAACGGCGGCTTCCGTCAATGTGGCTTTGGAAGTCCACTCCATCGTCTGAGATCTTGTTAATCTTTGCAAGGCTGAAAACTTGAAAGCCGCCCGAATCCGTTAAGATCGGTTTTGCCCAATGCATAAAGCTGTGCAGTCCGCCAATATCGCGCACAATGGCCTCTCCCGGGCGCAGGCTGAGGTGATAGGTGTTTGAGAGAACTATTTCCGCTCCCATTTCGGCAAGCTGCTCAGGAAGAAGCCCCTTGACTGTTGCCATCGTTCCGACAGGCATGAAGGCAGGCGTGCGGATTTCCCCCCGCGCTGTCGCCAGTGTCGCCGCCCGCGCGCTGGAAGACGGATCCTCCCCGTCTAGGCAAAAGGACAGGCTACATGCCATGTTCGTCATACCCCAATTCCTTCAGCTCGTAAGGGCTGTCCTCCCAGTCTGGCTTCGTTTTTACCCAAATAGACAGGTTCACCTGGCAGGCAAGCAGGGCTTCCATGTCTCGGCGCGCAGCAGACGCGATTTTTTTCAGCTGGGCGCCGCCCTTTCCAATGACAATGGCTTTGTGGGTGTCGCGCCTGACAAAAATATTCGCCTCAACGTCGATGAGATCCCTCCCCTTTCTTTGCCTAAAGCCCATGATCTCAACAGCAACGCCGTGGGGAATTTCATCGCGAATAAAGCTGAGCGCTTTCTCGCGCACAATTTCTGAAACAAAGAAGCGCTCCGTGCGATCGGTCAGCATGCCTTCAGGGAAAAACATGGGGCCGAAAGGCATGTGGCTGAGAAGCGTTTTTTTGAGTTCGCCTAGGTTGTCGCCTTTTAGGGCCGAGATAGGCACAATGTCGGAGACAAAAGGAAAATCGGCATACAGGGCGATTTTTTTGAGAATGTCGCTCTTTTCCGCCCGATCCATCTTGTTAATGGCAACAACGACAGGGATTCCTTTTCCCTCCAAAGACGCAAGAATTCTCCGATCCCCTTTCCCGATGGCCACATCGTTTTCGGTCACAAACAAGATCGCGTCCACGCCGTCCATAGACGCGCCTGCCGCACGGACCATGTTTTCGCTTAGGCGCGTTTTGGGGCGGTGAAAGCCAGGCGTGTCGAGAAACACCATTTGCCAGCCTGGCTCTGTCAATACAAGGCGAATCATATTTCGCGTGGTCTGGGGCTTGTCCGACACAATGGACATTTTCTGGCCGATAAGGGCGTTTAGCAAGGTAGATTTGCCAACATTCGTGCGCCCAACGACGGAAATGAAACCGGAGCGGTATCCACCTGCTTCCATCAGCCCTGTGTGTCCTCTAGGCTGAATGCATGGGGAAACATGGAATAAAACGACTCCTCCCTCACTTCACCCTTTCCATTGATCAAATAAACCGGAATGTCTTCCGAGACGAATTCGCTTAAAAACTGCCGGCACATGCCGCATGGGTAGCCAAAAGGGCCGGACACAGCAACAGCAATTGCCTTAAAGGATCGCTCGCCCTCGCTCACGGCCTTGGCGCAAGCGGCGCGCTCTGCGCAGACGCCAACCGGGTAGGAGGCGTTTTCCACGTTGCATCCGCCAAACATTCTTTGGCTTTCGGTCAGAATCGCCGCTCCCACCTGATAATTTGAATAAGGGCAATATGCCCTACCGCGCATTTCCTCAGCCATGCGGCAAAGGGCGCTGACTGTGCTTTGCTCCATTTTTTCTCGCTTTCTCATTTTAGTTTAGCATCTTTTGCAGGCGCGGGGCAAAGACAGCAACCCCAACGGCGAATGCGGACAGAGCGCAAATGAGCGCAGCGCCGGCAGCGGCGTCTTTCGCCTGCTTTGCGCGCTCGTCCGGATAGTCTATCAAAGAGTCGACAAACCGCTCAATTGCGGAATTGAGGGCTTCTGCGCCAAGCGAAAGCCCGCAGGCAAGAGAGACGATGGCCCACTCATTGCTGGAAACGCGAAAAAAGGCGCAAAGCGCGAAACTGGCAGCGCCCATTGCAAGCTGGGTTCGAAAATTCGCTTCGCTATGCGCTATCTCCTTTAAGCCGTCAAGCGCATGGGCCAGGCTTTCAAGAAACCTGCGCATACTGCCTACTGCCGCCTTGAGAGCTGGAGCAGTTCCATTAGGCGCTCTTCCTCTCTGCGCATCTTCGTTTTGCCCTCCTCATCCTCATGGTCAAAGCCTACTAAATGCAGCAGGGAGTGTACGCTCAGGTAAGCGAGCTCCCGGCTAAAAGAGTGCCCATATTCCTCCGCCTGCTCGCGAGCGCGCTTTGGGCAAAGGACGATGTCGCCCAATAGGGCAACGCCCCGCTCGTCTTCATCTCCCATCGGAAAAGAAAGGACGTCGGTAGGGCTGTCGACTCCCCGCCATTCCAGGTTAAGCGCCTGCATTTCCTCTTCGTCCGCCAGAGACACGCTCACCTGGAAGCCATGCCCTTTAAGCTCTTCCCTCGCCGCCAGCCGGATCGCTTTTTCCAGAAGCGACTTTTCCTCTTGATCAAGATTTGCGAAAGATCGGTTGTCCAAGTCAATTTCCTCAATTCTGTCAGGCACCGGCCCTGCCTCCTTTCTGCGGAGCCTCGGTTTCCTCAAGCTCCTCTGGCTGCGCCGGGTATTGAAGCCGGCTGTGGTATACGCCAAGCAGTACGGAAAGAAAGCATGCATGAACGGTTTTGAGCTCCGCAAACGATAGCTGGCTTTCCGCAAGCTGGCCTTCCCGAATTTTTTTTGCGATTATTTTGTCAATCATGCTCTCGATTGATTCCTCTGTGTGCAAGTCCAGGCTTCGCACTGCCGCTTCCACAGAGTCTGCGAGCATGACAACGCTTGTCTCTTTCGTCTTGGGCAGGCTAAATTCATAGCGAAACGTCTCAGGCCCTTCATAATGCCCCTTTTCCGCCATTGCTTTAAAGAAGCTGATCTCGGAAGTGCCGTGGTGGGTGCGGATAAATTCTGTAACCGCCTTTGGGAGATGGTATTTCGCTGCAAGCTCCAATCCGCTTGAGACATGCCCCTTAATAATTTGCGCGCTGGTTTCGGGCGCTATATCGTCGTGGGGATTCGGCAGGTATCCTTGGTTTTCTTTGAAATAGGCGGTGTTGCTCAGCTTGCCCAGGTCATGGTAGTAGGAGCCCACGCGCGCAAGAAGGGAATTTGCCCCTATCTCTTCGCACGCCGCCTCGGCAAGGTTGGAGACAATTAGGCTGTGGTGGTATGTCCCCTGAGCGCTGGATATGAGGCTTTGAATGGCAGGATCCCCCGGCGCAGCCATTTCTAGAAGGCGAAAGGGAGTGGCAAGGTTAAAGAGCAGTTCGCACACCATCGTGAGGGCAATGGTCAAAATGGCGGCAAACGCCGCGCTCCCGAGGCCGTATCCAATGTTGTCAACCGTCTGGAGGGCAAAGTCTTTGCGGACAGCCGCAAAGAGGCAAATAATAAGCACATTCGTCCCAGCCGTGATCAGGCCAGCCCACAGAAGGCTGTTTCTCCCGCTGACTTTCTTTAGGCTCGCAGCGGCTGCAAGGCCCCCGCAAAGCAGGTAGAAGGCGGAATCCACGTCCATTGGCAAAATAATGGACAGAAAAAGGATCAGAAACACGTTTGCCAGGGAAGCGGCTGCGCCGGAAAAGAGGACCGAAACAGACATGGCCAAAAAAGAAGCAGGCACAAGGTAAACAGAAAAGTAAAACGTTGCCTTTGCCAGAGCCATTGCGATCAGAAATTGGCTCATCATCAAGGCAAAACTGCCAAGGCTCTCATAAGACTCGGGCGAAAACCTGGCGATATAGTAAACTAAAGCCGCTGTTAGGCATGAAAGAATGGCAAAGCTTGCAAAATCCGAAAGAGGATCGCCAAATAAGCCCTTTCTCTTCAGCATCCCATTGTCTGAAAGCAGCGCGATCTGGTTTGCCGTGACGACTTCCCCCCTGTTGACGATCGTCTGCCCTGCTTCATAGACGACCTCATAGACGCTGTCGCGCGCCATTTGCCGCGCGCCTTCCGTCAGCTGCTCATTAAGAATCATGTTTGGCTGAACGAATGTGCGTATGACGTTCGAAGCAATGGCAAAAGCGGCGGGATCCATCCCCTTTGCGCTCAGCGAGTCAATAATCAGCGCTTTTTTTATGTCGATTTCAGAAGCCCGAATCTCGCTGCGGTAGCCTTCTGAAAGGGCCTCCAGAACATCGGACTGAAGCTGCTCCCTCTCAGCAATGCTCAGCTGCAAAAAGTAGGCGACGTCCGCCAGCGTCAGCTCAGTGCCGAATACGTCGTTTACCGTATCAACCAATGACTGGCTAACATAATCCGCGTAAATCGAATTGAGGTTGCCAAACAGCTTTTCAGCCGACGACTTCGCCTTGTCGCCAGCGGAATTCATGTAGTCGTACACCGGCGCCCGGTTGTTTGCCGCCTGCTCCTGGAGAAAGCGCGTCATGCGGACGTCAACGATGCGGCGCGTGGCAATAATGTTGTCTTGGGCAACCTCGCCTTCTGCCATGTCAAATTTTGACGGGCTGAAATCGAGCAGCGACATGGCAATTGCCGCTGCCGCAAAAAAAGCCGAAATGGCGAGCCTCACGAGCATTGCCCCCCTTGGTTTGCGAAGGGCAGCCTGCGCTTTAGTTCCCATTCGGATCCTCGCGCAGTTCGTATGCATTTATGATTCTTTGGACGAGAGGGTTGCGCACTATGTCGCTCTTCGAGAGGTTGACAAACTGAATGCCCTTTACATCCTGAAGAATGCGCTGCACACTGACCAATCCAGAGACTCTGCCGGGCGGAAGGTCGATCTGCGTGACATCCCCCGTAACGACCGCCTTTGAGCCCAATCCAATCCGCGTCAGAAACATCTTCATTTGCTCAGGGGTCGTGTTCTGCGCTTCGTCCAGAATAATGAAGGCGCTGTCGAGCGTTCTTCCGCGCATATAGGCAAGAGGGGCTATTTCGATTGCGCCTCGGGCAGCGTTGCGCTCATAAGACTCCGTTCCCATGACATCAAAAAGCGCGTCATAGATGGGGCGCAAATATGGATCCACCTTCTCCTTCATGTCGCCTGGCAAAAATCCAAGGCTCTCCCCTGCTTCCACCGCCGGGCGAACCAAAACAATGCGGCTGGCGTCGCCTTTTTTGAAGGCAGCCACCGCCATCGCTATCGCAAGGTAAGTTTTCCCTGTGCCGGCAGGGCCAATGGCAAAGGTAATTTCGTTGGACTTGATTGCATCAATATATCTCTTTTGGCCATAAGTCTTTGAACGAATCTGGCGGCCCCGCGATGTGTGGGCAACAAGATCGTCATACACGCCATACACATCCTGGCCGTCCTGTTTTACGCTTACAAGGTATTCCACAGACTGCCGCGTCAAAGTTTGGCCCCCTTTGACGCGCTCAATGAGAGACAGCAAAACGTCTCTGGCGCTCTCTGCAGAACCCAGTCCGCCGCATCCAGTCACCCGTATGGCGTTGTCTCTGAGAGAGACGGAAACTGAAAAACTGCCCTCAATTATTTTGAGGTATTCGTCATTTGCCCCAAATAATTCCAGCTGGCTCGGCCCTGAACTCCAAGGTATTGTTACTTCCGCTATGTCCATGCTTTGTTTATACAAACCGCAATTGCTGATCCATTCCAAGCTCTCTGGAACTGCGGCACTGGTTTTCCTGTCAGTCCAGTATCTCCTGCTCTATTGCGATATTCGTTGATACGTCAACAACAATGGCCACTTCTGCCTTTTGGTCCTCGATCGCGCTAAATTGATAGGTCACGGCGCGGACCTTCTGCTTGTCGGAAATCCGTTTTGTTGCGATATCGTAGATTTCGCCATAGATTTCTGTGTCGGTTTTAGGCCTGCAATTATCCATAGTATACCACCGAACTTCATCGAAGAGAATAGGCAGCTCTATCCACCCCAGGCTAAGCGTTTTGTTTTTCTCTTCAAGAAAGAGGGATTCGTCCACAACATCGCCGGACGTCACAGTAAAAGCGCGCCCAAACGCGTAGTATATCTTTTGGCTTACATAGGGCGCGCCTTGGCTTGGCACATACAGCTCGATAGACTCTGTCAATGAGATTTTTCCGTAGGCGAGCGCCACGCCCATCGCGTGCACTTTTTGCATGCCCGACTCGTTTCTGTACTCGTAGGGAACGCGCCCGCTAATCAAGACGTCTCCCGCCTTGACCTCTTTTCCCATATGGGCCATGGCGACCCCGTTGTAGACAGTAAACTCCCGGACCGTGGCGTCAATGGCGGCGACTATATCCACAGGCACGCTTTTGTCAAACTGCACTATCGGCGATGAGCGCTCCACTACCGATATTTTAAGTATTGTGCCCTTTATTTCGCAGGCCACGTCGGAAAGCGCGTCAAATTTTTTAAGCAGAAGAACTTCCGTGCCATTCAAATCCACCTGCGATTTTCGCGCTGTTTGGCGAATGCCCTGGGAATAGAGGTACTCAAGAATGTCGGACGCAGCGACCGCCCGCGCCCCAAATATTTCAATTTTCCACACAAAGCTGGAAAAAAATAGAATGGACGCAAACACTGCGGCAAGGCA
>JAITGT010000068.1 GCA_031280495.1 Eubacteriaceae bacterium | reverse complement strand
TAGGAAGTAGAAATAGGATGCGTACATGCTGCCTGCAATTCCTGCAAAGAATGCGCCAACTGCAAAAGCGGCAATCTTGTAAAATGTCGTGTTAATGCCGATGGAGGCGGCAGCGATTTCGTCTTCGCGTATGGAAACGCATGCACGCCCATGCTTAGAGAGAATGAAATTGCGCAGGAGGACAACGCTAAAAACAGTCAGCCAAAACAGCCATTTCCAGTCAACAAGCCGAGGGATATTCATTAGTCCAGCAGCGCCATTTGTTGATTTCATATTGAGGAAGGCAATGCGAATGATTTCCGACACGCCTAGTGTGGCAATGGCCAAATAGTCGCCTTTTAGGCGCAGCGTCGGTATTCCAATGCAAAGGCCGACGGCTGTTGCTGCCAGCGCTCCGAGGCAAACCCCGGCTACAAATCCACCCGCAGTGGGATTTTTGAGCGTGGAAAGGGCGCATACATATGCCCCGATGGACATAAAACCAGCATGGCCTAGCGAAAACTGCCCTGTAAACCCCGTAATCAAGTTTAGGCTAGCAGCAAGTATTATGTTGATGCAAACCTGCGCTATTGTTATTTCGTAGAAGTTTCCAATGATTCCAGCGCTGCGCAGCGCTTGCACAATGGCAAAGACAACAATGAGGGCAGCAGCGATGATTAGGTTTTTCTTGTTTGCAACCCTCATTTCACACCTTTTCTGCCGTTTTTTTGCCTAACAGTCCGCTTGGCAAAGCAATGAGTATAACGATAAGGAAAGAAAAGACTGCCGCATCGCGGTACATTGAGTTGGCATAGCCCGACACGAGCGTCTCCAAAATGCCTACTGCAACGCCGCCCAGCATGGCGCCAGGAATGCTTCCAATCCCTCCAAACACAGCGGCAATGAATGCCTTCAGGCCTGGCATTGTGCCCATGAGAGGATTAATAGAATTATAGTATACTCCGACCAAAACGCCTGCTGCGCCGGCTAGGGAGCTTCCAAGCAGAAATGTGAATGAGATTGTTGCATCCACATCTATGCCCATAAGCCTGGCTGCATCTGTGTCAATTGAGACAGCGCGCATCGCTTTGCCCCATTTTGTTTTCATCACGACGAATTGGAGGGCAAGCATCAAAACAAGCGTTGTCGCCATGATGGCAATCTGCTGAAAGCTGAAAACCGCCTCTCCCAAATGGAAAGAGTGATTGGGCAAAAGAGGCTTATAGGTTCTGACTGCCGCGCCAACAAAATGCATCATTGTGTACTCTAAAAAAAGAGAAACCCCAATCGCGGTAATGAGCGCCGAAATTCTTGAGGAGTTTCTCAGAGGCTTATAGGCCACTCGCTCGATAGCCATTCCAAGAAGGGCGCAGGCAGCCATTGAGATGAGCAAAGTTGGAAAAAATCCCAAGGAAGAGTATGTCGTCACAAAGTAACCAATATAGGCGCCGAGCATGTAAATGTCGCCATGCGCGAAATTTATCAGTTTTATAATGCCATACACCATAGTGTATCCAAGCGCCATTAGCGCATAAACGCTGCCCAGGGAAATGCCGTTGATGATCTGCTGAAAAAACATGCCCACATTCACAATGATTCCTCGGATTAACTGTATTTTGTTATGCAGCGCAATGCGCCAATTAAAGCAGTGGCGCATTGCGCATAAAGTAGCCATCGCCGCGGGCTGTCTGCTATTGGGCGGCTGCCCTTGTTGCGTTTACTTGTTCGCCGTTTTGCATCTCAATAACGACGACCGCCTTTACTGGGTTGTGGTCAGCTCCCATGCTGAAAGATCCTGTCACGCCTCTGAAGTCCGTTGTTGACGCAATTGCGTCTTTAACAGCGGAGCCATTCAGGGCTGCCGCTCGTTTTAAGCAGTCTGCAATAAAGTTGCCAAGATCATACCCAAGCGCATTAAACGCATTTGGCGGCGTTCCGCCGTTTGCGCCAGAGAATTGCGTAATGAACGCCTGAACGGACTGATCCTTGTCCAAGGCAGAGTAGTGGTTTGAATAATACACATTTGAAAGGGCTTGCGCTCCAGCAAGTTCGGCAAGTGTCGGAGAGTCAAATCCGTCTGCCCCAAGAATAGGCTGCGTAATGCCTAATTCGCGAGCCTGCGCAATAATTAGGCCTGCTTCCTGGTAATAGCCAGGAACAAACATCACATCAAAAGTGCTGGCCTTCAGTTTTGTAAGGACAGCGCGAAAGTCTGTGTCACCGGCAACATAAGCCTCCTCCGCAGAAACTGTGCCCCCTTTTGCCTCAAAGGTAGAACGAAAGTTTTTGGCTAAGCCAATAGCATAGTCGCTGGAGTTGTCCTTAAAAATAACCGCAGACTGAGCCGTAAGCGTGTTTGAGGCAAAATTCGCCATTGTGACGCCCTGAAAGGAGTCTGTAAAGCAAATGCGGAATACATAGTCATTAACGTTTCCTGCAGCGTCAGTTGTCACGTCAACGTCAGCGGTTGCCGATGCAGAAATAATAGGCACTTTGGAAGACATTGCCGATGGTATCGTAGCTTTGAAATTGCCCGAAGTGGCAGGGCCGAGGCAAGCTATGACCTTGTCCTGCTCCATTAACTTCGCTGACAGCGACGTGGATTCAGCAGGCTCAGATTTATTGTCATACTTAACCAGTTCCACTGTCCTGCCATTAACGCCGCCTGCCGCATTGATTTCGCTGATTGCCATCTCAATGCCCTTTACCGTGTCCGAGCCATAAGTTGCAACCTGGCCGGACAGCTCAAAGTTCATCCCAATTCTGATGGTTTCTGAACCAGCGGAATTGCCTGCCCCACCGGATTGGCAGCCTGTTTGGACAATAATCAGCGCTATTGCCAATGCCGATGCAAATAGCCTCTTTTTCATTTGCTTTCCCCTTTTAGATGAATTCCATGAAAAGCGCAAGAATACTTGCATTCGTCATGAATGAGCTCATTTTAGCATATGAAAGACAGCATATTCAAGGCAATCAGCATATCGCGGCAGATATGCGGCTTCGCCAAACACGCCCGGTTCTGGCGGGACCCTCTTTACACGCTGGGCATTGCCAGCGCCTGTCCCAAAGGCGGTCAAAATGAGGCTGCGCACTTTTCTCGCTGGCATGTTTGAAAAACATCCCAGCAGCGAATGATTTCATGCCAATGCTGAAAAAACAGCAGCGCAAAAATGCTGTCTGGCGAGATTGCTTGCCCTCTTCCTTCGCGTCGCTGCGGCGGGCGGCAGCTGACTGAGCCAAACGCTGTGAGTAGCTTAAAAGAGCTGCTGCTGAAGATTTGCCCCTCCGGCCATTCATTGAGCCAGTGAAGGGCAAGCAGGTTCCTCATATAAAAAAAACGCGCGTGACGGTGAGCAATGCCGCGCAGCGCGAAGAAAAGCGGGTGAATGGGCATAGTTGCAAAACAGCATTCCCGCAGCAGCATGCACCCTCGCTGTTCGGCGGCCTGGCTGGCGCCATTCCGCCAATCCTAGTCAAATCGCCACGATTGGCGTCTCCGGTGGCTGCACAATGAATGGGGCGAAGCTCAAAAGCTGTGCGCGAAACTTGAGCCCCAGCAGCGCGAAGGCGGCGGCGCGGCTAAAGACAGCCTTGTCGCAAAGCATCTGGCGCGAGCAGGCCCATTTGAAAGCGGAGGGGCTCCATGCCGCCTGTCGGGCGCCATAGCATGGATATGCATGGGAAAAGCCCGCTCAAAGACAGGCTCTTGCACACTGTGACTGCGCGTTCCAGATCGTTTGCCCTGGTGGAGCCGTTGGCATGACTAAGTGTTCCAAGCACTCTTTGCTGCCTTATCAATAATCAAAATGCCATAGATTGCGCAGCGCCCTTTGCGTTCTGCAGGCAACTATTCTGCAAGAAGCCGGAGCCAGTTGTATTCATCAGATTCTGGAAGCAAGCCGCCATTGTCCTCTAAACAGCTGTTGAGCTCTTTAAGATAATTGTTTTCCGCAACAATGGTGTGCACTTTCCCGTCTTCGATCTCAAGAGCAAAGACATACATGAGCTTTTGAAACGGCTGCAGCCCGTCTTTTCCCTTTAAGTAGGATCGGGTGATGAGGCGCCCATTTTGTTTGTATACCTGCATTCTGAGTTTTAGGGCATATTTATGCGACATGATTTCGTCCATTTCTTTGACGAGATCCGCGGCTTTTGCAATCTTTGCGTTGTATTCTTTGGTTAAGTCGTAGTCGCCGTACATCTCGCCTTCTCGAAAGACGACGAGCTCAAAGTCCTTCCAATTGTATTTTTCGAGAGCTTCTTTCGCGCTGTCGCCTACTTTCACCCCGCGATAAGTGGCCGCATCCAGCCCTGTGCCCTGCAGCACAATCGCTGGAGCCTCAAGGGTTGGCTCTACAGCAGGTTTCCCTTCCGTGGAATAAAAGGCAAAGTCTTCTTCGCACCAATTCTCTTTGGGAGGGGTGTTAACAAAGAGCAGTGCGGCGGCAAGGGCCACGGCAAGCGCCCCAAGAAGCGCTATTCTTTTTTTCGAGGGACTGATGGAATCAAGACCGGCTTGCAAAAAGCGAAACTTTGGCAATTTTGGCCTAGTAAATTTCGGCAGATTTATAGTTCTGAAATATGGCAGTTTAAGGTTCTTTATTTTTCTGTACATGCTCCCCCTCCGTGGGTAAGATTGCCCTGCCCCGTACCAGTCTACGAAAAGAAGGAGCCCATTATGACTTAAGAGCAAACTCGCTATGGCGCATGCCGCGCAAGCAGCCGCCACTGCGCGCACTCTTCACCGGCAAAGCAGGATCATCAATTTGTAGGCGGATAGCGCACAAAAAACTCCCCCTAAAAGAGGAGCCGTTTCCTTTTGTCATGGGTCAATTCCTGCACCGGGCATGCCGATTGCCGAAATTCTTCAAATGCGCATTGAGAGCATCAGGCCTTGCCTTCTAGATACGCGACGCCCCGCAGCTCAAAATATGGCCTGTCAAGATCCACATATGAAGCGGGGTGCTTGGCAATCCGCTCAGTATCTGGCGGCAATGACATATAGTCGCCAAAAGCAATGGAAAGATACTCTTTCCACCCAGCTGGAACTGGCACAGTGAGCCCTTCAAACGAAAGGTAAGCAACGGAAGAAAAGATGCTGGCAGGGTAAAGGTTCTTCATATATTTGTATGTGACGCATAGCTCAGTGTAAAACTGTGTGCATTCTGTTATCGGAGCCTTTGACATCCTTCGCTCGGCAAAGCGCCAAATCTTGCAGCGCATGCTGTAAGACGGCACGAGCCAAAGCAGGGTTTTTCCGCACACCCTGGCAAAGGGACCCCTATGCTCGGGCGGTGCGCCTCTATTGTATAAGCAAAAGACCAAAGCCCAGAAAATTTGCGCCCAGCGCCCCAGTTTTGTCGGGGGCGCTGCATCCAAAGGTATGATTTCAAGCTTTAACCCATGGTTTATGTCTGAATCCTTTAATCCTTCTTTAACAAATGTTGTTCGGTTGTCCGAAAACTGCGTTAGCATTGTGTCGCAAAATTCGCTGGCTGAAGTGCGCAGCATGGAATAACGCCCATTTTCTTGCTGCCCCTTCCATAGCGGGAGGAGTTTCTCATAGTCGCCGCGCATCATAAACACATCGATGTCGTCGTCCCAAGGTATGAACCCGCCGGTTCGCGCAGCGCCTATGAGCGCGCCGCCGCAAAAAAAGTGCGTTAGGCCGCATCGGCTGCAGAAAGCGCTGAACACTTCGTATATTTCAAGGCTCTTAAGCTGTATTGCGCGCAGGCCAGCTTCCACTACATCCTCCATCGGAAAACAGTCTTAAAAGGATTGTCCAGATCCTCGCGAAAAACGCGGTGAATGCTGTCAATTGACTGCACATCCTCAGACTGGGACACAATGCGCGCTAGGCGGCCTTGGACAGACGGTTTTTGCATTGCATGGATGGCTGCCTCAAAATCATCTCTTCCCGAACGCGAGCAGCCGACAAAGACAAGGCCTTTTTCAAGCACTTCGCGCGTCGCAACAGGCACTTTGTTTTCTGTCACCCCCATGAGCAAAACAGTCCCTTGCGGGCTTATCGTCCGAATTATCTCTTCAATTGCCGATGCGCTGCCTTCTCCGCCAGCGCACTCAAAAGCGTGATCGCAAGCGAGGCCAACCGGAAGCGAGCCGGACAAAAATACGCTATCCACA
>JAITGT010000046.1 GCA_031280495.1 Eubacteriaceae bacterium | reverse complement strand
GCTCCCGTCTATCATGACTGATGAAAAGCCGCCGTCAATGCAGTCCCTGCAAATATCGAAATTCTCGCCGTGGTCTAAGTGGATGCAAACATCCAGCCCAGTGTCGATCATTGCTGCTTCCACAAGCTTCATTAAGTAAACCTGCTTGGCGTATTTTCGCGCTCCAGCCGACACTTGGAGAATGAGGGGGGACCTTTCCTGCAAGGCGGCTTCCATAATGCCTTGTATGATCTCCATGTTGTTTACATTGAAAGCACCAACTGCGTACTTTCCCGCAATTGCTTTATTGAACATTTCCGTGCTGGTAATCAAAGCCATTTGCACTAAGCGCTCCCGAAGGGCGCACCCCCTGTGTCCTGTTATTCTTTAAAGCATGCGCGAAGCCCATTCGCCGGAGTTTGAAAGGCGCGCTTCAATCTTAAGGTCGCGAAGATCCTTTTCAAGCTCTTTTTCCAGCAAAACGAGCTGCAGCGTGTTGTCCTCATCCTTAATTTTGGAAAAGTCGTTGTAGTACTGATCAGCGAGGCGGCTTTCCCCGGCCTTGCTCAGCAGGTTCAGTCCAGCAGTGATCTGGTTGATCACATCTGTTTTCTTGCCGTACAATTGCTGCGCCTGTGTTATCTCGCCTCGAATCTGGCCCATTTCATTGTCCAGGTCCATGACGACGCGAGCGGCATTGACCAGCCTTTTTTGCACGTCCGGCGGCATTTCGTCCTTGTATTTATAGCGAAGGGAATGCTCAATGGACGCCCAGAAATCCATTGCCAAAGTCCGTATCTGAATCTCGCAAAGCACTGTTTGCAGCCCATTGACAGTGTTGACATCGTATTCAATGATGATGTGCATTGATTTGTAGCCAGAGGGCTTTGGAACCGTAAAGTAGTCTTTCTTTAAGACGACGCGCATGTCCGTGCGCAGCTCTAAAAGCTTTGTGAGCGCAAAAACGTCTTCTTCGAACTTTGTGACAAGGCGGATGCCCACGATGTCGTTTATCCGGAACCCAATTTCTTCAATGCTGAAATCGTATTTTTTGGCTTTGTCCAGAATGCTGTTGATGGATTTAAGCCTAGCCGTTACATAGTAGATGGGGGAATACTCCCCTCTTCTTTCGTACTGCGCTTTAAATGTGTTAAATTTGAGCCGCAGTTCGTTTAAGGCTTGCTCATAAGGCAAGAAAAACGATTCCCAGTCGAAAATTTCTGTATGATATTCCATTTAGCTGTTGCCTTCTATATAGCCGAAAAGACCCTGTATTCTTGAATGCAAGGCAAAGCTGACGCCCAGGCAGTGGAAAGCAGGCTTTGTGTAGCTCAGCCGTTGTATACAAGCTCCATCACTTGCGTGGACGTAGCTTTTTCAGTTGTAAGCGTGATAAAGAATTCCACTTGGTATTTTTCAGACAGTTCGTTAATTCTGCCAACAAAGTCGTTGCACTCACCTTCAGTGCTGGCTTTGACGATGTCTTTTAGGTTGTCTATGTAGATGCGGTTGATGTCGTAGTTTCCTGAAATAACGCCGCATATAAAGCCGTAAAACGCTTCTGTGCTGTCTAGCCCGTATTCTTTAGCGTTGACAAACTTTATGCGGTTGCTTACAAGAAGGCGCCTTTTGTCGGATTTGTCGATGAAAACAATGAGCCCTTCCGTTCTTTCCAGCTCTGCATTTGCATGGCTGATGAGCTTCTGGGTCTTGCCGCTTCCGTTCTGTCCGCAAAATAGATTTACCAAAATCCACCTCTTTATTTTCTTTGTTCTCTATTTAGTATTATATTTGAAAATATCCACTTAACCCAATAAATTAACGCTATATTTCTGGATCGGGCCGCTATTCTTGGGCCCAGCAATTGGGCATTCGCTTGAGATGCGCCTATAAAGCGCATCCCACAATCTCTGAGAGGGATTTTAGCCCTTGCTCCTCGCAAAAGGCATCCAGGCCCTGGAGTATATTTTCAAAGACATGCGAGTCACGAAATACAGCGCTTCCCACCTGCACTGTTCGCGCTCCCGCCATGAGAAACTGCAGGCAGCTGTCTGCAGTGTCCACGCCGCCAATCCCACAAATAGGGATGGAGACCCGTTTTGCAGCCTGGTGAACCATTCGCAGGGCAATAGGCGACACGGCAGGACCGCTTAAGCCGGCATAGACATTGCCAAAGACTGGCTTTTTAAGATTGGTGTCAATTGCCATTGCCTGCACTGAGTTTATGAGGCTGATCGCGTCGGCTCCACCCTCCTGGGCAGCCAATGCGGATTCTGATATGTCTCGCGCATTCGGCGAAAGCTTTACCATAAGGGGATGCCGCGTTGCATCCTTCGCCTTTCGAGTGATTGCTTCAACGTCTTTTGCCTCCAGGCCAAAGGCCATGCCCCCGTTCTTGACATTAGGGCATGAAATATTCAGCTCCAAAATCCCAATGTCGCATCCGTTCAGCTCGTGAATGGCTAATAGGTAGTCCTCAACAGTGTCACCGCCCACATTAGCGATAATGACAGTGCCCAGTCTATTCATTTCTGGGAGAATGCGCTCCACAAATTCGGTTACGCCAGGATTTTCCAGGCCAATGCTATTGAGTACCCCTGAAGGGGTTTCCCAGATGCGAATCCCTGAGTTCCCTTCCTTTGGGCGGTATGTGATCCCCTTTGACGCAATTGCCCCTAATATGCGCGGGTCAAAGAAAGCTTCGTAGCTTTGCCCAAACCCGAAGGTCCCGCTGGCAGCGCAGACAGGGTTCTTCCATGCAAGCCCGCAAAACTGGGTTTCAAGCCTTTTCATAAAAAACCGCCCTTGCGCTAAATACGGGGCCCTCGCGGCATACGCGCTGGCGGCCCAGCGCTGTTTTCACGCTGCATGAATAGCAGGCGCCAACACCACAGCCCATTCGGCTCTCAAGCGACACACAAAGATCTGCCTCAGGCCCGAGTTTTTTGTCAAGAGCGCGAAGCAGTGGTTCAGGACCGCAGGCATAATAGGCGAAAACTCCGTTTCCGACGATTTCTGCCACAGAACCCCCAACCTGAACGCGCACTTCGTCGCTAATCGCTTCGAACGCTTCACATCGAAAGGCCTCATCAGAAAACCCGAGATAGGCGACTGCCCTTCTTTTGGGGTACATCCACTTAAAGCGCTTGACAGCAAAGAGCAAAGGCGCTATGCCAAGCCCTCCTCCAACAAAGGCGCTGTCAATATCTTTAAAGAAAAAGCCTGTGCCAAGCGGTCCGTCCATGGAAACGCTATCTCCCGGAAGGGCGCGCGAAAGGTTTTTCGTGCCCCTGCCCCTCACCCGATATAAAAAAGTCAAACTCTCACCAGTCGCGTCGTGCACGCTCAACGGGCGTTTGAGGGAGAATTCGCCTCCAGGCGGCATGAGCATGTAAAACTGGCCCGCCCTAGCCTGGTTTGGCATATGTGCAGTGAGCATGAAGACGCCTCTGGCCACTTCTTCGTTTGTTAGCACTATTGCCATTTGCATACATCCTCCTGCATCGCCGACGCAGCACTGCGCGCAGCTCTCTCAAAGCCTCTGTCAAGGCCTTGCTTTAGGTGGGCGCATATGACGCTCCTAGAAGCGTTGACAACACCGCAGATCCCATTGCGGAAAATGCTTTCTAACATAGCCCCGCTTCCGCCCTGCGCCCCATATCCAGGGATGAGCAAAAAAGCGCGCGGCATCCTCTCCAGCAGACGCGCTGCGTCTTCAGATCGGTTGATGCCAATAACTGCGCCCACAGAAGAAAAACCGCTTTCTCCCACATGCATTTCCCCCCACTCCCCCACTTTTGAAGCAACCATTTCAGATAGGCTCGAACCGGAACAGTCTAGATTTTCAAAATCAACGGCGGATGGATTCGAGGTCTTGACGAGCACGAAGACAGCTTTTCCTTTCTCAAGATAAGGTCCAAATGGCTCGATCGTGTCTGATCCCATGTAAGCGTTAAGGGTAGCCATGTCCGCTTCAAAATCCCCGTCAAAAATCGCTTGGGCATACATTTTTGCCGTGTCCGCAATATCTGATCGTTTGACGTCGGCGATTGAAAGCAGCCCTTCCTGTTTCAGGTAGCCCAGTGTTGCGGCGTAGGCGCACATTCCTTCTATCCCCATAGCCTCATAGTAAGCGGATTGCAGCTTGTAGCAGCACGCAATGTCTGCTGTTGCGTCTATAACCGCCTTGTTAAACGAAAAGATCTTTTGCGAAAGCGATGCGCCTGAATTCTTTATATGCTCTGGAAGATATGCATAAGCGGTGTCAAGGCCCACACAGACAGCGCTGACATTGCGCGCCCTCTCCGAGAGGCGATCAATTGCTGTTTTTATAGCGAATTTCCCCCTTCACCATTGTCATTTTAACCACGCCCAAAAGCGTCGCTCCATTAAAGGGCGTATTGGAAGACTTCGACAGAAAGCTTTCTGTGTCAATATGCGTCTCTTCTTCTGCGTCGATAATAGCCAAGTCTGCATCCATTCCTGGCTCAATGAGGCCAATGCCACAAAATCCCGCCTTTTGCGCACTTTGGTAGGAGAGCATGTCAGAGAGCCTCTGAAAGGGGATCCCATTGTCGCGAAAAACACTCCATAGCATTGAGAAGGCATAGTCCATGTTTGAAATTCCGCATGCGCCTGCCCTCTTGTCTGACGGCGTGTGGGGCGCGTGGTCTGTTGCGAGGATCTCAATAGTGCCGTCCCGGACTGCTTCAAGGAGAGACGCACGATCATTGCGGCTCCCAAACCCAGGGTTGACAGAATAGGGCAGCCCATAGGCGTACAGATGGTGCGGAGTGGCTTCGCTTGTGAAAGACAGCCCTCTTGCCTTAGCTTCCCGAATGGCTTCGACAGACTCCCTGCGGCTTATGTGGCAAAAATGCAAATTCCCGCCTTCCTTTTCCAGTGCTCGAAGATGCATGCGGACCATTTCGGTTTCTGGCTCGCAATGCGCAAGAACCCAAAACCCTTTTTCGCGTGATTGGCGGAGCGCATTCCTGAGAAACGCTTCACTGGAAATGTTCTTTCCATCATTTGAAAAGAGCTTTGTAAATGGAAGCATTTCGCTGAGTGGAGAAAGGCTATCATCCCCAAGCCCCAAGCCGAGGGCCCCAATCTGTCGATAGCGCGCCAGCCGGAGTTTTGAGGCGCCCTTTTCGTTGTCTTTTAGGAGGGATGCCGAATCCACTGCCGGCGATGTGTTGGCCATGCCGCATATTGCGGCAAATCCGCTTTTCAGCGCCGCTTTAAGGCAATGGGCAAAATCTTCTTTTTCTGTTTGCCCAGGCGTGCGCAGATGCGCGTGCAGGTCAACAAAGGCTGGAGTCAGCAACAGGCCTCCCAAATCGCGAGCTCCTGGATAAACGGGCTCTTCGGAAACCCAGGCAATTTTTCCTCCGTGAATTCCGACAGAGCCGCAGAAGTCGCGAGCGCGGTCCACAATTCGGCAGTTCTGAAAAGCCGTTTCGCTCACAGGCCTGTCACCGAGTCGCAGTACTCGCATTTGTAAAGCCGCTTTGCCCCGTCATATAGAAAGAATCGCGGTTTTTCCAAGCCTTCTGCGTGCGTGACGCAGCGCGGGTTTCGGCACTTAAGAATGCCAATGACTTCTTCCGGCAGCTTTAGCTTAACCTTGTTTTGAATCTTTCCCTCTTTCACGATATTGACTGTTGCATGCGGATCGATTAGTCCAAGTATCTTGAGGTCAACAGGCTCTCCTGTCTCTATTTTGATCATGTCCTTTCTGCCCATCTTTTCGCTGGGGACATTGCGCATAAGCAAGACGACCGAGTCTGTTTTGTCGAGGCCGAGCTGATAGAAAATTTTGTAGCCCGCTCCGGACTGAATATGGTCAATCACCACGCCTTCCAAAAGGCTGTCGACATTAATCACTTGCAGCCTCCACCATGTCAAGCATTGTCATAATTAGCGCCATGCGCACATACATGCCAAATTTCACTTGCTCAAAATACACCGCTCTCGGATCCTTGTCCACATCGGCCGCTATCTCGTTTACCCGCGGCAGGGGGTGCATTACGATAAGGCTCTTCTTGGCTTTTTCCATTTTTGCGGCGTCAAGAATATAGTAGTCCCTTAAGCGCAGATACTCCGCTTCGCTCACAAAACGCTCTTTTTGCACGCGAGACATATAGAGAATGTCAAGCCCCCCCAATGCTTCAGATAAGCTCTTTGTCTCTATGTATTCCAGGCGGCCCTCGACGCTTTTCAATACATAGGAGGGCAAGCGCAGTTCGTCAGGGGATATAAAGACGAATCTGTTGCCACTATAGCGAGCCAATGCGCGAATAAGGGAATGTATCGTCCTGCCAAACTTTAAGTCGCCGCAAATGCCAATTGTATGCCCCTCAAAACTGCCCTTATAATGGCGTATCGTCATTAAGTCCGTTAAAGTCTGCGTGGGGTGCTCGTGCCCGCCGTCCCCGCCGTTTATGACTGGAACACTGCTTGCCTCGCCCATCAGCTTGGCAGCGCCTTCGAATGGGCTCCGAACGACGATAATATCGGAATAGCTCGCAATAATGCGCGTTGTGTCCAAAAGGCTCTCCCCCTTCGACTGGGAAGTAGTTGCCGGATCAGAGAAGCCGAGAACGTTGCCTCCGAGGCGGTACATCGCGGCGTCAAAAGAAAATTTCGTCCTTGTTGAAGGCTCAAAAAAAAGGCTTGCCATCACCATTCCCCGGCATACGCCCCGGTATAGGCGGCAATCCTCAATAACTGAATCCGCAAGTTCAAACAGCCCGTCCAGTTCCTCAACCGATAGATCGGTTGGCAGAATAAAGTGTTTTGAATTCATCTGCGGCGCGCATCCCCTTTCCGCGGATCTCAAAGGCTTCATCGGCCTACGCCTTGATGATATACGATTTTGGCAACAAAAGCAACGGGCAAAAGCCACAAACAGATGTTGTGGACCTTGACATGCAAAATGGTATCGCCTACTATATATGGTAGCCAAGCTAGTCAAGCAGCATTGCAGCTTGTCTGCTTAGCCATTTGTCTGCCATTGATAAGGAGGCGCTGCGCCGTTGACGGCGGGAAAAGATGAAGTGCGCTAAGTGCGGATGCACAGAAAGCAAAGTGATAGACTCGCGGCCCTCTGAAGACTTTTCGGCTATACGCAGAAGGAGGGAATGCCTTGAATGCCGACAGCGCTTCACCACTTATGAGCGCATTGAAACAGTTCCTCTTCTAGTCGCAAAAAAGAATGGCGCCCGCGAAGCGTTTGATCGAAGAAAACTGTTGGGTGGCATTGTCAAAGCCTGCGAAAAGCAGCCCGTTGCTTTGGAAGCTATGGAGAAAATGGCTTTCGACATTGAGGCGGAGATTTTGGAAAGCTCATTGCGCGAAGTGGAAAGCCGCGACTTGGGAGAAGCAGTCATGGAGCAGCTGAAGCGTGTTGACGAAGTTGCATACGTGCGATTTGCGTCTGTATACAGGTCTTTTAAAGATATAGACACATTTATGGCTGAGTTGCTCAAGATAAAAAACGAAATCGAGCATTCTGAGAAATAGCTCCATTTGCGCGCCTCTGTTTTCCGTTTGCGCAAAATCGATACAGTCCTTAAGTGCATGCATGAGTGGCGCTTCTTGCCGCCTTTCCGGTTATGCAAATGTCGGTTTTGCGTGTGCGCACTTTGCATGCGCAAAGTCGATAAAGTGCCTGAGTAGCTGTGTTTCGCCTACTCACCCCCTTCTTTCCGTTTTCTGCTAAGCCAGCGCTGCAATCGCGCGCAACAAATCGGATTTGGAAAATCCTGGACCTTCTCTGATGCCTGACGCGCCTCTCCCCCTCCCTCTTTCTACTTGTTGCTCTCATTTCCTTGTATGCTGTTGGCACGCCTCATCATCATAACAAATCATAACAAATTCACAATTTTTAGGAATTCTCACAAACGTTTGCCTGTGGAGCTATGCGGGCGCTAGAGCCGCCTGCGGATAGCCAGAGATTGCAATTCCATTGCATAATGAAGATACACATTATGTGCAGCCGTGGTCGATGTCTGTCAAAGTGATGCTGTCGGGCGCTGTTTGAAGGGCGCCAAGCATTTTTTCACAGTTTCAAGGTTTAGGTTTATAATGGCGGCTTCATTTTGGGCTAGGCTGTTTCTATCGAGCCCAAGCAAATGCACCTTTGAGGCCTCAGGAATTGCAGCGACTTGGCATCTGGCATTCGTCTTGGGCACTGCGGGCAGGCCAAGCTCAATCTCTCGCAATCAGCTCCTTCTTTTCTTTCTCGATTTCCTCTGCGGCGTTCCATAGCGTGGCGCGGCCTCTGTATTCACTCAGCGCGTTTTTGAGAGCGGAATTTCAGAATGGGCAGCGCTGCCTTTGCGCATGCAGCCAACTCGCCTTTGCCACGGATGGCTGTTTTAGGCTGTGAAAATAGATAGCCAATTGTTCTTCCCTTATCTGCAGAATGCGGCGAGATGGGACACAGTTGAACCCCGCTGCGCAAAGATGAGAGATCCATTAGCCATAAGTTAATTCCGCGATATTCCAGAAAATGTAAGCTATAATGCATTTAGAGCTCGTTACTTTTTAGTTACATATATTTCATTCTTTATGGCATATCAGCAGCAAATTTAGCGATTGGCGAAGAGAAAAGAGATCTGTCAATTCGGCAGCTTTCCAGCGCGCTATCCCAAAAGCGCCGCCAGCACACATTGTGTTGCGCCAGAAAGGAGGCGGCATGCGCAGGCCCCACAAAAAAAATGCGCCGCTCATCAAAATGGCAAAGCCATTGCTCAGAATTGCGCTATCAATTTTTGCGTTGGCGACTGGCATAAGCACGGCTGGCGCTGTCGACGCGGTTTCCCTATCTGCCACTGGGCAGACGTCAGTGGCAGCGGGAAGCTACTCGGACGCATCAGCCGGCATAACGCAGCTTACGGGGAATGGAGTCGGGGGGTTCGACAAGGGAGAATGGGTTGAGTACCGCCTTGACGCGCTTCGAACTGCATCATACCGCTTTAGCCTGGTGATGGGCAGCACTTCACGCGATCAAAGCCAAGGAGGAGCATTTGAGGTGTTTCTCAATGCCCAAGCCACCGCTTCAATGAGTGTCAGCCTTGGCAATGCGCAGGGAGGCAGCGACGCGCCTGCTTTTCTGCTCAGGCTGTTTGAAGGTGTAAACACAATCAGACTTCGCGCGGAAACGCCTATTGCCGACACTCTAGAGCGCCTGCTCGTCGAAAGCGCTGGCATCGAAGGGTTGGCAGCCACGCTGTCCCCTGCAAAAGCGGAACGCATAGAGTATGGCAACCCCGCATCCTTTATGTGCGCAGTCCAATCAGACGGAAAGCCAGTGAGCGGCAGCGCCGTTTTTGCTGTCGACGGTAAAAAAAGCATGCCAATTTCACTCGATGCGCAAGGCAAGGCGATCTTTGAGGCAAGCGGCCTTGCAGCTGGAAAACATACAATTGCCGCGCTATATGAAGGAAGCGCAGGGACGGTGCAGTCAAACGCCGTCACCTTTGACATTGCCAAAGCAGTTCCTGTCGCGCCTCGCACAGATTCCATAGGAACACATGTCGCCCAATATGGCCAGAAGCTTTCGGACATTAAGTTGAAGGAAGGCTATCGATGGGAGAACCCAAGCCAAATGGTGGGCGATGCCTCTGGGGAAGCGCGCCTATTTACGTGCCTGTACAATCCAGATCCAGCCAACTATTTTGACTGCCCCTTTAGCATTGGCATTCAGGTGCGCAAAAGAGAGGTTACCCTCAGGGCCGTCAACAAAGAAAAGACTGCTGGAGCAGGAGATCCAAAGCTGACTATCGATGTTGTGAATGGCTCTATCCTCCCCGGAGACACGATTCAGGGCAGCCTTACGTACACAGGAACCCGCATTGGCGCTTATAGCATTGTTGAAGGCGAAGCCCTCTTTAACGAGAATTATGACATTGAATTCGTGCCAGGCACAATTAAGATAAACCCAACAGAGAAGATGAAAGGCTTTTTGGACAGCATTGCCGCCCTTCCAAGCATTAACACCATTGCTGACGCAGACAAAGCAGTCGAAATATACAGGCTATATAG
>JAITGT010000019.1 GCA_031280495.1 Eubacteriaceae bacterium | reverse complement strand
TCCGAAGTTTGCAGCTTTCCCTAAAAAAAACGGCATTCCCGCCACTTTAGCCATGGCCTCGCGGCTTGTGGCCGCGCTGTTCAGGCACGCTTTGGAGGTGGAGCTTGCCGCGGCTGCCTCTTACGTAAGGAGAAACCACGCCGCGCATATGTCGCATGCCAAGCGGAAGCATTGCGCGCTGTAGTACTAATAACTGCGCGGCAAAACGCTGCACGCCAGGTAAACGACGAACTGCTGACTGCATATTGGAATATCGGGCGCATCATCGTGGAGCATGAGCAGGATGCCAAGGATAGAGCCGAGTATGGGTCGCTGACGATAAAACAGCTGTCAAAAACATTGACAGCTGAGTTTGGCAGGGGGTTTTCACGTTCTAATTTGCAAAATATGCGCTCGTTTTATCTGACATATCAAAAATGCCAGACGGCGTCTGGCAAATTGAGTTGGTCGCATTTTTGTGAACTTTTGTCCATTTCGGACGAAAGCAGGCGTAGTTTTTATGAAAAAGAAACTCTCAATTCCGGATGGTCTGTACGGGAGCTGAAACGGCAAATAAACACGTCTCTTTATGAGCGGCTTCTCTTGTCTGATGGAAAAACCAACAAAGAAACAGTGCTTTCTCTTGCACAGCAGGGAATTGAAATGTCGAATCCGGCAGACATCATCAAAGACCCGTACGTATTTGAATTTTTGGGTGTTCCCGAAAACAAGCCTATGATGGAAAGCGATTTGGAAAAGGCTCTTGTCCAGCAAATCGAAAAATTCCTGTTAGAGCTTGGGCGAGGTTTTATGTTTGTGGGAACGCAGCAGCGCGTGACGCTGAACAATATTCACCGCTATGTTGACATGGTCTTTTACAACAAGGTTCTCCGGGCTTAAGTCCTGATAGAGTTAAAGACAGTGAAACTCTTGCCGGAAGCGGTAGGGCAGCTAAATGCGTACCTCAATTATTACAGCGCGGAAGTCAACGACGATGGCGACAATCCTCCGATTGGCATTATCCTTTGCACCGACAAAAACAACGTGGACGCTGAATATGCGCTCGACGGGTTGGCAAACAATATTTTCGCCTCTCGGTATGTTTACTATATCCCTAATAGAGACGAGTTGATTGCACAAGTTGAAGCAGTCTTGAATGAATGGCGCGAACAGTGAAATTTCAGTTTGCGTAGCAGACAAACAAAAATTTGCTGTGCAAGCATTTTGGTAAGGCAGTCAAGCATAGCAGGCAATTCGCGCTTTGCGCATGATGCACGCGCTGTCCTCAAACAGACTTCGTTCTCAATGGCGCACGACGCTGGCACCGGGAAACCGGCGCTTTTTTTGTTTCCGGGGTTCCTGCACTTGAATCCTACCCCTATTCTTCAGCATCCCTTTTCCTCCGCGCACTGTTTCCTCCTTCTTTTCAAGTTTTGAGATGCAGCTTTTCCGGCGCAATCTTGCGCATTTCATTGAGCGAATCGCCCCATAGGGCAGCCTGCCTGCATATCTATGCGTTTCTTCCGCCGCTTTCCGTCCTAATCCGCTTTGCCGACTTGAGCAAAATGCCGCCTCATCCGCCCGAACAGAGTCTCTTTATGGCGAACGAAAGGGGCAGGTAAATAGGGCTTTACCGGAAAGATGGCGCGAACCGGGGGGAAGCATGGCCTCCCCGTTTTGCCCCAAAAGCGGGGAACGGCGCGAAAGGGGGCTGAAAAGGCCTGGGAACGCAATGCAGAGAAGAATGCAGGAAAGAAAAGACTTACTATATAGCTAAGCGTATTTGAGACGTGAGTATCCGTCATGCAAAAAACAGCCCTCAATATCCTCGTGCGTGACTTGCCCAAGCGCTGAGCCTACCGCGTCTGTCAAGGCTTCCTGGGCCCTTGGCTTCTCTATTTTGAGTATTCCCTTAAGTTTTGCCCACATCATCTCTATCGGGTTCAAGTCTGGCGAATATGGTGGAAGGCACAGTATATGGATTCCTGCCTTGAGAAAGGCAGCGCACACCCTCGCCGCTTTGTGGACAGACAAATTGTCCATTGCCAGCACGCTCCCCCTTGGCAGCGATGGTATCAGAAATTTCTCGGCATAGTCTGAAAAAATAGCCCCGTTAAGCGATCACTCAAACATAAACGGGGCAACGGGGCCCTCAAGCGAAACCGCTGAGATGAGCGTCGCGCTGTGCCTGCGCGCGTCTGGCGCATGCTCTTTCACCCTGCCTTTGCCCCATCCGTACGGCTTTGCCATGCCTATGTTTATTCCTGTTTCATCTAAAAACGCAATCTTGGAAGCCGGAAGGAATTTTTGAATTTTATGTATTCAGCCCTTTTTTCGGCATTGGCGGACGACTGCTGTTCAGCTGCAACCAGCGTTTTTTTTAAAGGTGTGCCTAAGCCTTTTGCGGATGGCGTTTCGGACAGTTTCGCTGCAGCAGGAAAGCTGCAGTTTCTCCATAATCTTAGGAATTGTCGTTGACGAGTCGGCGTCAATCTCCTGCTTTATCCTGGCCAGGGCCTCGTCGCTGATGACAGGGCGCGGGCCGTATGGGCGGGGCCTGGGCTTTGTGCCTCCAGTCTCTTTATACAGCTTTACAATTCGGCCCACTGACGTTTGGCTAAGTATAAGCTGTTTTGCTATTGCATAGCCGGTGCCCCTTTTTCGTGCAGCGCCACTATTCGCTTTCTTAAGTCCTGTGAAACACTCATTTCTGTATTCTCCGCCGATGCAGTGTCGACACAATTATACAGAAATAGACATGGAAGCGCAACCATAATTTGCAATTATATACATGTACACTCAATAAACACGACGCTATAAGGGCAAGAGTTTCGGTTTGCGCGCATGCTCAGGCATAATCCAAAGGAGAAGATTTTTCGCCACTTTGACAAGTCGCTAGCAAGCGCTGTTTGGTCACTTGCGGTTGTGTTCAGAGCAAAGCAATCATCGCGAATTGGACACTTGATTATGCTGAGCAGATAATCCTTCCTCATTTTACTGTAAATGAGATAATTTTCAGAACTCTTATGCAGAATGCAGATGACTGCGAATAGGTTGCTCCAAACTGGCATAAGAGACACCCCTATGCACTGCGCGCATCCTGTCAATCTCCGTCTTAAGCATTGCCTAGTGCAGGCCATCCTCAAAAGGGATGGCCTGCGGACCAAAGCCAGTGTACCGGTTGTGCGCCAGGCACGTTAAGATCCAAAACCTCCTTATGGCCTTCGGCGATCTAAGCATATGGCTGTCAAGTCCAAGCTTTGTCAGTACCCCTGAACAATGTCTCTATTCTCCATCGATGCCCATACAATCCCGTTACGTTTCATAGAAATCGTCTGCCAAAATGTCCATGAAGATTATGTCCCAGCGCTCAAAATCCCGCAAAAGCGCTTCACGGCGCGCTCCCACCTGCTTAAAGCCCACTTTTGCATAACAGCGCACAGCCGCCTCGTTGCGGCTGTACACTTTGAGCTGGATGTTGTGCAGGTTTAGCCGGCGAAACCCAAAGTCAACGAGAAGGGACAGCGCCTCAGTTCCATACCCTTTGCCCCGAAAGGCTTCCGGCCCGATAAAGATCCCGACTTCTGCCGTCTGGTTTAAGGGGTCTATTTCCAAAATGCCGCAATTGCCAATAAGGCTGTCTGTCTCCAGATCCACAATGGAGTAAGTGTGCTCTCCTGCCTGGGAGGCTAGAAAGGCCCTCTCGCTGTCCATGCTGACAGATGCAGAGTACAGGGCCAGATCTTTGGTGACGGCAGGATCGTTCAGCCACTCCACATATTTTGCGCAGTCGCCCGCATCGATAGGCGACAAATAACATTTCTTTCCAGCAAGCTTCCTAAAATACATGGCCCCCTCTTTTTCTTTGGCATGCCTAGAGCGCGGAAAACGAGTATATGTGCGTCAGGCTCCCCACTTCAACGCGAAAGCGGGCGAAGCCGCCTCCCTCTTCTTCCGTTTCCACGCTGCATCCGGGATGCAGCCTCAAAACATATTCCATAGGGCTCTCCAGCTCAATATCCAGGATTTCTATGTCCGCCATGATGTTCTTGGATGAGCCGCACGGGTTTTTCGCCTCGTGAATGAGTTCAAACGCTTTCATTGCCTACCTCTTGCCTCGCTTGCTCTTTGCAGCCTTCATAGCCGATTTCATCGCCGCTTTGCTTCCAAACAACCGGTTGATTTTCTCCTGTTCGAGCATGCGCGAAGAGAGCCCTTCGTAGGAGGCTTCTTTTAAAAGCTTTCGGTAGCTGTCCAGCCTCGCCTGGGCCAGTTCCCCAGACTCAATCGCGCCTAAAACGGCGCAGCCTGTCTCGACAGTATGGGTGCAGTCCCTAAAGCGGCATGTGAGGGCGAGGGAATCGATGTCCTCAAAGGTTTTGGGGACATCCGCCATGTCAAGCTTTAGCTCGCGCAGGCCAGGGGTGTCAATGACGACGCCTCCGTTTGAAAGGAGAAGCATTTGGCGGCTGGTCGTGGTGTGGCGGCCCCTGCCGTCTTTTCGGACTCCTCCCGTTGCCAGTGCCTCCTGTCCGAGAAGGCGGTTGATCAAAGTGGACTTTCCCACTCCAGAAGGCCCGATAAAGGCGGCTGTTTCCCCTTTTTCAATGCGCGAGGCAACGTCAAGCCACCCTCCGTCTGCAAAGGAGCTCGAAATGCAGATTTCTGCGCCTGAACTGATGTCCGCAACGCTTGCGGCCTTTTCTTTCAGATCTTCGCACGCGTCCGCCTTTGTGAGGAGCACGATGGGAACTGCGCCGCTTTTCCATGCGGCTGCCAGGTAGCGCTCCATGCGGCGGAGATTGAAATTTTGGTCCAGTCCCATCGCAAGAAAGGCTTTGTCAATGTTGGAGGCGACAATTTGCGCTTCAGGGCGCCCCCCCGCCTCCAGCCGGGTGAATGCGCTCTTGCGCGGGAGCACGACAGAGATGGCGGCTTTTGCCTCCCCTCTGCCAGCGGGCTGGATCATCACCCAGTCGCCTACAGCTGGGTAGTCGGAGAGGGCGAGCGCTTCATAGCGAAACCTTCCAGTAACGGCGGCTTCCATTTCCCCTGCCTGTGTTGCAACGCGGTAAGAGCCGCGCTCTTCCCTTGCAACGCGGCCAATTTCCATGCCGCCGTATTTTTCCGCTTCGCGCGTGACTCGGCTGTTTAAGCCGTATTCAAGCAAATCTATTTGTTTTTCTCCTTTATTCAGTTCAGAGCGCAAAACCCCTTGCCTCCTGGCTATGGAGGCAATAGGCGGCAAGCGGGCAGGCATGCTCTTGCCGGATTTTTGCCCTTTCGCGAAATATTCTTTCCCCAGGCTCCGAGCCCAGGGAACCGGCGGGCGGGCCAATTCCACAGAGCCCTTCATTGGCGCGCTGAGCGCATATTGCAGGCCGCCGCCATCCAAGGGCGCCCCTTTTCCTGCCGAAAAGCGCTATACAAAGATATTATACAAAAGCAGCAAAAAAAGAGCAATCTTGAGGAAAGCAAAAGGCGGCCTTTCAGCCGCCCTTAGCGATGGGTCGTGATTTTCAGCCGTTCAAGGGCGCGCGCAAAGGCGACTTCGTCCAACTTTCGCTCGGCGATGGAGTGCGTCTTTTCCAGGCGGCGCTGGATGCGATCCTTCGACAAGCGGGCGCGCATGGCGTCGATGTCTTCCGGCCATTCAGCCGCCTGCGTAAAAACATACGCCTCGCCGCCTTTCCTCACTTCAATAAAGCCTTCTGAGATGAACGCCCGCCTCTCCCCCCACTCGTCGTGGATGGAAATAGAGCCGATCACAAGAGGGGCAACCATTGGGGCGTGGCTGGCAAGAATTCCAAGCTTCCCGTCCGGGATTTCGCAGACAAGGCTGTCGACGTCTCCGTCGAAGAAAAGCTTTTCCGGCGTGAGGATCTCCAGATGAAACATCGCGCTCACAGCTGGCTCTGCCTGGAAAGAATTTCTGCTTTCTCTTTTACGTCGCCTATGTCGCCCACGAGCGAAAATGCCTGCTCCGGCAAAGTGTCCACTTCGCCGCCCAAAATGGCTTCAAAGCTGCGCAGGGTGTCCTCGATTTTGACAAACTTGCCTGGAATGCCGGTGAAGACTTCCGCTACGGAGAAGGGCTGGGAAAGGAATTGCTGTATGCGCCTGGCGCGGTAAACGGTCAGGCGGTCATCATTTGAAAGCTCCTCCATGCCAAGGATCGCAATGATGTCCTTGAGCTCTGCGTAGCGCTGCAGCGTTTCCTGCACCTTGCGCGCAATGTCGTAATGGCGCTGCCCCACCACAGCTGGATCGAGAATGCGCGATGAGGACGCAAGCGCGTCCACTGCTGGGTAGATGCCAATCTCGGCGATGGAGCGCGACAGCACCGTCGTTGCGTCAAGGTGGGAAAAAATTGTCGCCGGGGCGGGATCCGTGAGATCGTCCGCCGGCACGTAGATCGCCTGCACAGACGTGATGGATCCGTCTTTTGTGGACGCAATCCTCTCTTCCAGATCGCCCAGCTCAGAAGCGAGAGTGGGCTGGTAGCCCACCGCAGAAGGCATGCGCCCGAGGAGCGCGGAAACTTCGTTGCCCGCCTGCACGTAGCGAAAGATGTTGTCTATAAAGAGCAGCACGTCCTTGTTCATCTCGTCGCGGAAGTATTCGGCCATGGTCAGCCCAGTCAGGGCGACGCGCATTCTTGCCCCAGGCGGCTCATTCATCTGCCCAAACGCCAAGGCGGTCTTGTTGATGGCGCCGCTTTTGAGCATGTCGCCCATAAGCTCATTGCCCTCGCGGCTGCGCTCCCCCACGCCCGCAAAGACGGAGTAGCCTCCGTGCTTCATGGAGATGTTGTAGATGAGCTCCATGATGAGGGTGGTCTTGCCGACGCCAGCCCCTCCAAAAAGGCCAATCTTGCCTCCTTTGGCGTAGGGGGTGAGCAGGTCGATAACCTTAAGGCCGGTTTCAAAAAATTCGGTGCTCGGCTTGAGGCTGGTAAAGCGGGGCGGCTTGCGGTGGATGGACCACATAGGCCCGGCAATTTCGCCCTTGCTGTCGATGGGCTGCCCAAGGACATTGACGACGCGCCCAAGGACGCCTTCGCCAACGTGCACCGAAATTCCGTTCATCGTGTCCCGGACAGACATGCCGCAGTAAAGGCCGTCTGTCGGCTCCAAGGCGATGGCGCGCACAACGTTCTCCGTTAAGTGGGAGGCGACCTCCAGGCTTATGCCCGAAGCGGTGACCAACAGATCCTGCATTGTCGGCTCGTGCCCGTCAAAGCGCACATCGATGACCGGCCCGGAGATGCGGATAATTGTCCCTTCGTGGATGTTTATTTTCGTTTTCTGCCTCCTCTCGCGTCAGCGGCGGACGCGCTGGCAACCTCAGCAATTTCGTTCGTAATGGACGCCTGGCGCGTCAGGTTGTAAGTAAGGCTCAGGCTAGCCAGCAATTCGTCCGCATTTTGGGTTGAGGCGTCCATCGCGCTCATGCGGGCGAGCTGCTCGCCCGCATAGGCCTGAAAGAGAAGATCGTAAATCATGCCAATGAGGTATTGGGGGACAAGGAGATCAAATGTCTCCTTCTTGTCAATAACGTACAGGATCTCCTCATTATGGGCGGCTTCGCTTTGCGCCCCCATAAATTCCTCTGCTTCAATAGGCAGGATCTTTCGGCATTCCGGAGCGGCAGAAGCGCCTCCGTCGTATGGGGTGAAAATGATGTAGACCTCGTCAATGTACTGCTTTTCGTACAGATCGGTTAGGGCGTTGATCATGCGCCGTATCATGCGAAGGGAATGATCGGAGTCAAATTTCAGGAAAATTCCGTTTGTGTGCAGCACCATTTTGCGAAAGTAGGAACGGGCAACCTTGCCCACCGTCAGGTAAGAGGGGTTGCGCTCCTTTGAAATAATGCGGTAGGCGAGCTCTAGGACGTTTCGGTTGTAGGCGCCGCACAGGCCTCGATCGCCTGCAACAACAATAAAGAGTTTTTTGGGCTCCTCCGCTTTGTGCCCAACGAGGTAGGGGTGGTCGATGGAGGCTGCCCCTATGGAGGAGACGATGTCGCTCATGACCCCGCTCATATAGTCAAAGTAGTTCTTGTTGTATTCCAGGCTCTTGACTACTTTCTTGATGCGCGAAGTGGAGACCAGCTTCATGGTGTTCGTAATCTTGCGCGTCTCTTCCACTGCCTTGAGCCGGTTCTTTATTTCGGTGAGGCTTTGCATCACTCGCGCGCCTTCATGAATTCCTGAAGCAGGCTGAGCATCCCTTCCGCATCCTCGTCCGAGAGGTTTCCGGTTGCGTTGATGGCTTCAAAGACGCGGTAGCCGGCGCGCCAAAGGTATGCGAGCATCTCCTGCTTAAAGGCCTCCACGCCGCTCTCTGCCACATCGTCAAAAAAGCGCTGTTCGTAG
>JAITGT010000041.1 GCA_031280495.1 Eubacteriaceae bacterium | reverse complement strand
GCAATGCAGCATAGCCAATGCATTCATCTATATCAATTCTGAAAGGGATCATTTATGGGCACAGCGGAATTTCTCGTTATTGCATTAGGGCTCGCAATGGACGCGTTTGCTGTGTCTATTACGATAGGGCTGTCCGAAAAGAGGCTTTCTATAGCAAAAATCATTGCCCCAGGCATCTGGTTTGGTTTTTTTCAGGCGCTTATGCCTGCAGTTGGCTACTTTGCCGGAGTCAATTTTCAGTCTGCCATTAAAGGGGTGGATCACTGGGTTGCCTTTTTGCTTCTAGCTATTATCGGCGGGAAAATGGCAATAGAGGGCATGAAAAACAAAGGCGGGGGAGGAGAGGGCCAAGGCTATCCATCGGCTAAAAAACTATTCGCCCTTTCTGTCGCCACCAGCATAGACGCCCTCGCAGTCGGGGTGACTCTTGCTTTTTTGGGAGCGGACATCCTGAATGCGTCGCTAGTCATTGGCGCTGTTACATTTTGCATTAGCGCATTCGGCGTCGCCATTGGAAATCGCGCTGGGGAGAGCCTGCGCGCTCGCGCGGAGGTTTTCGGTGGAGTGGCTCTTGTTGCTTTGGGGGCAAAAATCTTGTTGGAGCACCTGTTTTTTTCTTCCTAGCTTAAAGTTGCCCAAAGCCTCTTTAAAAAGTGGAGGCTTTTCTTTTTTTTGCCTCTCGCTTTCTCCATTTTTAAGTGGAGCTAGCGCTACTAAAAACTCACCTTTCAATCCCGTTTGCATATTATCTACTGAGCCAAAGAAAATTACCCTTCACGCGAGGTATCTTTATGAGAAATAATCGAAATTACGGATGTTCTGGGCACAGCGGCTGCTCGTGCCCAGGCAGTTCGCAAGAGTGCGGATGCCAAAACTCATCACAGTACTCGGGCTGCCAGATAGGTCAAACTGCTCCTATAACGCACTATCTCTGCTATACATACGACAGTTTTGGTCAGGCAAATGGCCTGACTTTTGGCCAGCCATGCGAAGAGACAGACGAAATCCTCGGTTACCTCTCAGAAAGCGACGGATGGACGGCAAAAATTGATTTTAACGGCACGCAAATATATGGAACGATTACCGTTTATGGCAGATGCGGCTGCAGCGGCGCATGCGAAAGCGATAGCTCTGTGGAAACCGAAGACGGAGAATGTGAAAGCAGCTCATGCCGCTCCTCACGCAAAAAGGCAAAGATGCGCGACATCGTCACATTGCAGCAGTGCATGTACTACTTTGCCACTTCCCAAAATGTGCGGCAGGCGGCCAAAACGTCGAGGGGACCTCAGCTTAAGTCATCCCCAGACTGCCTTCCAGGCTCAGCTGGCGCAGCAGGCGGCACTGCGCAACTCAGCGCAATAGAAGACAAGATGCGTGCGCAGGTAGGCTCAGCGCGAATTAGGCGCGCTTGACTGTTGATAAACACTATGATAGACTCAAAAAGACAAATGGCTGCAAGTTGCGCCGCCAGGCGCAGGGAAGCGAGTGGGAATCTCGCGCAGGGCCGCTGCTGTGATTGCTGAAATTGCCGCGCATTTTGCCACTGGCCTGATGGGCTGGGAAGGCGCGCGTCAAGGGCATAAGTCAGAAGACCGGCTTGAAGCCAAAAAACTGTCTCTACGGCGTCTGGAGTGGTTTTGCCCAATGGGTTTTATTGCCATGCCTTCTGTAGGGCGTGGCTTTTTTTTGCAGCGCCCATGTACAAGCCTTGCCGAGGCAGTCATGTCTGAAAGGAGGCTATGCGCTTTTGCGTTCACTATGAAAATTGCGGTTTGCCTTTTAATTGGGTTTGCGCTTGATTTTTTTCTGCATGAAAAAACGCTGTTTACCCACCCCATTGTCCTAATCGGCAAGCAGATTTCCTGGATGGAGCGTTTGCTGAGAAAAACATTCGTGCGAAAGCCTTCGGATGAATGGGCCGCCGGGGCCCTGCTTGCCTTTGTAGTAGCAGCAACAGCTGGAGGCGTCGCCTATCTGGCTGTGCGGGCCTTCTCTTGTTTCGGCCTGGCTGGGGAGATCATGGTTGGATCCTACTTTGCCTTTCGCACAATGGCAGCAAAAAGCCTTTACAACGAAAGCGTCAAGGTTTACTACAAACTAGCGGAAGGCGATTTAGTAGGGGCGAGGGTCGCCCTGTCCTGGATTGTGGGCAGGGACACGGAGCGGCTGAGCGAAGAGGAAGTCGCAAAGGGGTGCATTGAGACAATAGCAGAAAACACTGCGGATGGAATAGGCGCGCCGCTGTTTTGGTTCGCGCTCTTTGGCCCGGTGGGCAGCGCTGTCTACAAAGCGATCAACACCATGGATTCTATGGTGGGCTACAAAAACGATCGCTACATCCGATTCGGATTCGCTGCGGCAAAACTGGACGATATGGCAAGCTATCTGCCTTCCCGCATCACAGCGCTCGTGATGATTCTGGCTTCTTACGCGCTAAAAATGGACTTCCGAAATGCATGGCGCATCTATTTGCGCGACCGCAGAAAGCACGCGAGCCCGAACAGCGCACAGACAGAGTCCGTGGCAGCGGGGGCATTGGGCCTAATGCTCGGAGGAAATGCGAATTATTTTGGCATGCTGCATGAAAAACCGAGTATCGGGGACAAAATAAAAGCGCCAGGCATGGATGAGATCCTTCAGGCAGAAAAGCTCATGTACATGACATCGTTATTGTGCTGCCTGATCTTTGCGGCAGCGGCAGCAGTTTTGAGTTTTGCATGAAATATGAGCATGGCGGAAACGCCTACAGGCTGCGAAAAAAGTACCCGGGCAAGAAAATGGTTGATTTTTCCGCAAGCGTCAACCCCTTAGGCGTGCCTGAAAAAATGATCCGCGCAATCCAGGAAGCCATGCCAAGAATCGCGGAATACCCAGACTCTTCATCAGAAGAGCTTATTGAGGCATTGGCAAGGTTTGAGAAAGTGGATCCAGCATGCATTCTAGCTGGAAATGGGGCGTCAGATCTTATCCTGCGCGCCTGCTTTGGCCTACAGCCAAAAACAGCGCTGATCGCCGCCCCCTCTTTTTCAGAGTATGGGAAGGCCCTTGCGGCATGCGGGGCGCAAGTGCGGCATGCGATTCTTAGGCCGGAAGACGGCTTTCGGCTGGGGGAGAGGTTTCTGGCCGAATTATGCGAAAATCCGCCGGACATGGCTATTGTCTGCACCCCAAACAACCCAACGGGAAGGCTTATTGAGCCAGACGTGTTGGAAGAAGCTGTCCGATTTGCACAGCAAAGGGGCATTCTCCTAATTGTTGACGAGTGCTTTCTTGATTTCTGCCAAAATGCGGAAGCGCATTCAGCAAAAAAGTGGCTGGCATCCCCTTCTGTCCTTGTCCTTCGCGCGCTGACAAAGATTTTTGCTGTGCCAGGGCTTCGCGTTGGCTACATGATCTCGCAATGCAGGGGGATTCGGGAAAAAATCCAGTCAGTGTCGCAGAGCTGGCCCATCTCCTGCTTTGCGCAGGCGGCGGGGGAATCCATAGACGGATTGGGCGGGTTTATTGAGGAAACGCGCCTTTATGTTGCGCAGGAAAGGGCAAGGCTCATTTCCGCATTGGAGGCGCACGGAGCGCAGGTATTCCCTTCTGATGCTAACTACCTCCTATTTCGCGCCCAGCCAGGCATGGATGGCAGAATGTGGGAGCGTGGAGTGCTCATTCGCCCATGCGCAAATTTCGTT
>JAITGT010000102.1 GCA_031280495.1 Eubacteriaceae bacterium | reverse complement strand
GTTTTCCCGCTGTTGGGGTTTCCCGCCAAAGCGATTCTCATTGTGCGCCTGTCATGCTCGCGGCTGTCGTAGCGCTTTGCGTGGCGTTCACGCTCATGCCAATGCCCATCTTGCATCGGATCCTCGCCTGGCGTTTCCTGTCCCCAGCGCTCATGGGCGGCGCTGTCGCCCTCGCCTTTGAGGAAATGCGCGCGCCTGCCCTCGCTGCCGCTGTGCGGCAGGGCGCCAGATGCCGCCTTTTCAGCCGCATCTTTTGCGCGCCCGGGCATTTCTTTCCCTATCCCAATTTGCAAAAGATCTTCCTTGCGCAGGGACAGGGAGTACCCCCGCAGGCGGACTTCAACGGGGTCGCCGAAAGGGGCCGCCTTGACGACCGTTATTTTGGTGCCAGGGGTCAGCCCCATGTCCACAAGCCTGCGCTTGACTGCATCGCGCTTGTTTCCAACCGAAACGATGAAGCCGCTTTGGCCTGGCGCTAAATCTCCTAAAGTCGCTTCGTGCTTTGACTTGGCCATTTTCCCTCCAAATTAAGACCAGACTAACTTATACTATATTCATTTTTGCAATGAATACAAGCAATATGCGGCCTCGCTGGGGAGACAAAAGCAAAGAAGCGCGCAGTGCGCGCGGGAAGGGGGCTATATGAGAGTGGCAATGTATTCAAAGAGCGTGAGGACAATAGGCAAGGAAAAATATGCAATCATAAAGCGGCCTGCTATTTCAATTTTGCTGGAAAGGCTTGCATTGTTCGCGTCTTTGCATATATCGGAGGCAAATTGAGCCAAATAGGCTGTTGCGATGATTTTTAGCACGCTTGTGAGCTGCATGCTTGTGATTTCGGACTTTGCGGAGTATTCGCGAATCACGCTGATCACAGGCATGAGGTAAGACAGCGAGCTCGCTAGGATTATGATGCCTGCCGCAATAGAGATATAGACCGCATAGTCTTCGTTTGCCTTCCGAAAGTATACGGTAATAACAACGACGGTTAAGGCTGCAGCGACGTACTTAAGTATATCCACAGCGCTTAATAAAGCTCGAACATGGTGCGAACAGAGCTGAAGAAGTCGTTAATCATGTCCACAACAATGACGAGGACGATGATAATGCCGGCAATGGTCACCATTGTCGCCATGTCTTCCCGGCCATTTTTCGCCAGAATTTGGTTAACAACAGTTATCAAGATTCCAATGCCAGCAATTTTAAAGATAATGTCAATATTCATTCAAACCTCACCATAAAAGGATTACCGCAAAGACGCCGCACGCGACAGACAGCTTTTGCGCCATTTTTGCCTTGCTGGCCATGTCTTCCCTGGATTGGGCGGCTTCTTCGGAAAGACGGCCTGCAACCAGTTCCAAAGAGGCAGTGACCCTGTCTTTGTCCGGCAAAAGAAAGGCTGAAATAGCCGATCGGTACAGTGCCTTTTGGGCAGGCGTGGAAGCGAGGGGCATTTCGGCGACAGCTTTGTCCCATATTGCGTCGCAGGGATCCGAAGATTTTGCGGCCGCCTCCTTTAGTACGGCAAATGCCGTACTAAAGGGCTGGTGCTTTTCGCCCATGTACTGCCCGCAAATGTCCCCGATGGACAGAGGCGCCACCCGGATGGTGTTCGCCATATCCAGAACAATGGAGCGAAACAAATCCACTTCGCGGTAGCGATCCCGGTAGCCTTTGCTTCTCAAGGCCCCTATACCATATGAAGCGGCAAGGATGATTATGAAGCCGAAGTAGCGGATCATGGACTTGCCTTTCGCAAAGCCGCGTCGTAAACAGCCAGCGGAATTGCCTCCTTTCCCTTTCGGCCAATAAACAGGTAGCGGTCAAACAGGCCGGACTCCAGTATGTCTTTCAAGTAGGGCTTGGACTCAAGCTCTTCCAGCGAGGACGCATGCGCCGAAGCGAGAACGCTGATCCCAAATCCCACGGCGGAAAGAATTGCCCCATAGTCCGCCTTGCCAGAGACCTCGTCAGTGACGATGACGTCCGGCGACATGGAGCGGGTGAGGAGGGCGACTCCAGCCGCCTTTGGGCAGTTGTCCAATACATCGCTTCGCTCCCCCACGTCCAGCGTAGCCCTGCCGTCGATCGAGCACGCAATTTCGCAGCGCTCGTCGATAATGCCCACATTTTTCCCCCCATCCGAAATGGTTCGGGCAAGATCGCGCAAAACCGTAGTTTTGCCAACGCCAGGCGGGGATATGACGAGAGAGGAAAGTATGCGGCCATTATGATCTATGTAAGGGTATAGGCGCTTTGCGGCGCCCTTGATCTCGCGGGCAATGCGGATATTCAGCGAGCTAAAATTGTCAATGGAGGCTATATCGTCGCCTTTTCGGTGCACGCGCCCGCAAAACCCGATGCGGTGCCCCCCTTCAATTGTCAAAAATCCATTTCTAAGCTGCTCTTCATAGGCATAAAGGGATTTCTGCGCGGCGTTTTGCAGAATGCCAAGAATCATCTGCTGGGTTGCGCCAAAACCTGCCTTTGCCTTTTGGCCTCTCCCGCAAAGCTCTGCCTCCCGTCCCGCGCGCATGCGTATTTCTTCCAGCCCTTCCAAGAGGGGGCTGGACAAGATCGCGTCCCTTTCCGCTTGCCCAAAGAGGCTCAGTACAGATGAATATGGCATATTTCCCCCCTAAATACTAATAATGTAACAGAATTGGCAGCAATAATTTGTAAAAATCTCAGCATCAGATTCTTTGCAATAGTGTTTTTTTTTATGTTAAAATTATTTTATACTAAGCTTGCATGGCTCATAGACTTTTGTTGTGGAGGGTGCGCATGGAAGAGCTGAAACGCCTGCTGGGCGCCGATTATTCAGAAAATGAGCCTATGGCATTGCATACATCCTTCAAGTCCGGCGGGGCGGCGGATTATTACCTAAAGCCTGGCACGCCCGAAGCCCTTGCCGACACGCTTCGGATCTTGAAGGGCAGAGGCGTGCCTTATGTCGTTCTCGGCAACATGACAAACGTCATCGTACGGGATGGCGGAATAAGGGGAGCGGTGGTCTCCACTTCTCAGATGTCGAGGGTTGCCCAAACGGGCCCAACTGCGCTGCTTGCCGAAGCTGGCGCTCCGCTTGCCAAGATCGCCAATTATGCCTGCTCAAAGTCGCTGGCTGGGCTGGAGTTCGCCCATGGCATTCCTGGCACAGTTGGCGGGGCGGCCGTGATGAACGCTGGCGCCTATGGCGGCGAAATGTCCCAAGTTGTTTGTGAGGCTGACGTGCTGACCGATGAATTCACGGCTGAAACAATTCATTCAAGCGGCATGGAGTATGGCTACCGCAAAAGCGTTTTTCTGGAAAGCCGCGCAACAGTCCTGTCTGTCCGCTTTTCGCTCGCCGAAGGCGGAGCGTCCCAAATAAGGGAAACAATGGATGCGCTTTGGCAAAGGCGAAAGGATAAGCAGCCGGTTGCCCAGCCATCTGCCGGAAGCGTCTTTAAAAGGCCGCAAGGGCATTTTGCGGGGACTATGATAGAAGAGGCAGGCTTAAAGGGGTTCAGAATTGGAGGGGCGAAGGTATCGGAAAAGCATGCTGGCTTTATCGTAAACGCCGGCGGCGCAACTTCCAGCGATTTTTTGGGTCTTGTGTCATACATTCAAATGAAAATAATGGCAGCAACAGGGATAGGGCTGGAATTGGAAGTGCAAGTAATCGGAATAGACTAGGAAACATGGCATGAATTATAAAGAATACCTTTCCATCAAGCGATCCTGCAAACGAAAAATTAAGATCTTTTCCGTATCCGTCTATCTCATTGCGCTGCTAGCCGTTGTGCAGACGCTCATCTCGTTTCTGCGAATCAATGTCTTTATCGACCCTATTTATACATATTTGCTTGAACTGCTCTTCTCAGCCGCACAAAAATCCGCAGGCAACACTGTGCTTGCCTATTTGTTCTACGCCATATACGCCGCCATCGTTCTGTCCCTTCTGCTTTGCTCCGCTCTGACCTTTGGGACGCGTAGGCTGCCCTATGGCTTCGTCATTGGCCTGTATGTGGTTGACGCTGTGCTCTGCCTATTGGCTGCCAGCTATTACCGCTTTCTCGTGCATCTCACGCTGC
>JAITGT010000090.1 GCA_031280495.1 Eubacteriaceae bacterium | reverse complement strand
GTCCCACACCATGTGCGCTAGCCAGACTGCGCTACACCTCGATTTTCCAAAAGTCAGGATACTATACCAAGCATAATTTGTCAAGCGTTTGCTGAGCAGGTAGGCGTAAAAGAAAGCAGCGCGCGCCGCCTGCATGCACAATTGCTTAGGGGCGCGCTTGCTGCTATATTTGCTCTGCGGCTGTCGATTTGCCTTTCTTAAGCAAGAAAGGGGGTTATTCTTTTTGTTTTGCGAAACACCTGCCATTCGCATTTCTGAAGCCGGAAATGGCTAGGAAACCGGACATAACGCCCTGCCATACCATTTTAATCAAAATCGAACTTGGGCAAAAAAACGCCTTAAGGTTAAAGATTGTGCTAGAATTAGCTGTAAACAGGAAGGAACTGAATGGAATTACTTACTCTTGAAAATGTCTCAAAGCAAATAAAAAAGAAGGAAATTGTCAAATCCATCTCCCTGCATGTCGACAGTGGCGAGATTGTTGGATTTGTCGGTCCTAATGGGGCTGGGAAGACAACAACAATAAAAATGATAATGGGGCTGTTTTCCATTAGCGGCGGCGATATTAGAATTTCAGGCTTCGACATAAAAAAAGACTTTGAAAAAGCCATGAGCACCGTAGGCGGAATCATCGAGAACCCGGATCTTTACCTAAGGCTGACAGGCAGAAGAAATTTAGAGTACCTAGCGGCGCTGCACGGCGAAGAAGCTGTCAAAAATATCGACGCTGTCGTCAGCCTGGTCAAAATGGCAGGCAGGATCGACGACAAGCTTAGTACATACTCCCTTGGCATGCGCCAGCGCATTGGGCTTGCCCAGGCGCTTTCGCATATGCCTTCGCTGCTCATTCTTGACGAGCCCACCAATGGGCTGGATCCAATTGGCATAAAGGAGTTTCGCGACATCATGATCAGCCTGGCAAAGGACTCTGGCCTTGGTGTCCTCATATCCAGCCATCTTCTCTCTGAAATTGAAATGGTCTGCGACCGAGTCTACATCATCAGCAATGGCGAGATTATTGAAGAGAGGGCAATGAAGCGCGAGGGCTCGGAAAGCGGCGAAGTGCCTGTTCCATACGAATTTGTTTGTTCGCGCAAGGAAGAGGCGGCATCCTATTTTCTGTCATTGGGCCTGGCCTCCGAAGACGGAGGGCAGGGGCTTTTGCTGAACATCAGACGCGACGACGTGCCTTCTGCCGTAAAGGGCCTGGTTGAAGCTGGGGTGGACATTTATTCAGTCAGCCCGCACCGCCGCTCACTTGAAGCAGACTTTATATCTCTCACTCAGGAAAGCAATGCGCAGATTCGATAGGAGGGGAAATGGCTAAACAAATCCAGTTAGAACTTAAAATGCTTTTTTATTCCAGGTTTATCATAATCATGGCGGCACTGGTGCTTGCCTGCTCCATTGGAATTCCAGTTATTCAAAAGCTTTCCTACAACAGAATGCTTAAAGCGAATCCATACAGCACGGGCGCCATGGCGATAGACTATATGTCAGGCGGATCCGCCCAAAGCCCTATCACAATAAACGGCGTGACAGTAGATGAGCGGCATCCCTTGTATTACGAAATAAAGTACATGAGCGACTCCATCATCGAATTTGAGTCAAACAAAACTGTAGAAGGCCTTGCCGATCCCGAAGCTAAGAAAACGGCGCTTTTGATGCTGGAAGACAAAATGAAGTTTCTTACTGACTGTGCGCAGAGCATCACGCAGTGGAAGTACACTGTAAACCTCGTTTACTCCACGGAATCCCTCGTCTTCGACCAATACATATACAGCGCCCTAGCAAAACCGGGCGCAAACACAGCACACCTAAAATCAGCCTATGCAGCCGTCACTTTTATGGACGATTTTCAGGCGAAATTTTTGGATCTGCCAGAAACTGAGCGGGCAGCAAAACTTGAGAGCATTTCAACAAGAATATCGGGCGTTGTTTCCCTTCTCAAGACGGATGACATTGAAAAATTTGTAAACCTCTCAAAAATGTCAGAGCAAGACAACTCTGACCGCATTAATGCGCAAATTGAGCAGTGGGAGCAAGAGATAGTTGCAAGCCCGCTAAAAGAGGAAACTCTTTCCGCGCAGATTGAAGACATGCGCCGCCAAATTAAGTATATAGAGGAAGTGACGATTCCAATACTCGACTACAGGCTAAAGTATAAAGTCCTTCCAGAAGACTTTGTTGCGATGTGGCAGAACACCGCAATCGGCAGCCTTGAGAGCAATAAGAGCCAGCTGCTTAATGACAGGACGCTGACTCAGGAAGAATTTCTGAAACAGCAGTACCTTATCGATCAGTATAAGACATACAGTTCATATACTGCCGCGATGAAGAAAAACCTAAACGCAGTAAACGAGCAAATCAGCGTAGCGGAGCGCTCGCTGAACAGCGGAAGGGCAGATCTCTCATTTGTCCAGTTTGGCGCAAGAAACATGACATTTAGGTTCCTGCAGTCGTCCTTTATACCTATGATGCTTGCGGTCATGGTTGGCGGGTGGGTCATTGCCAATGAATACCAAAACGGCACTATTCGGCTGCTTCTCATCCGGCCCAAAAGCCGCACAAAAATCCTTATGGCAAAGTTCGCGGCAGCGCTCATTTTTTGCTTTGCCATCTACACACTGTCTATATTGGCAAACGCTCTAGCCAACGGTGCCGTCTTTGGTTTTTCTGACTATGCGCTTCCAAAATACATTCCAGGGGCAGAGCAGTCGTTTATTTCATTTTTATTGCCGAAAGCAGCTGCCTGCTTTGTCCCAGTGCTGTTCTCACAGAGCTTTGCCTTTGTAATGTCTGTGCTTTTGCGCAACACGGTTGTCTCAATCGTTGTGCCGACGATATCTTACATTGCCTGCACTATAGTGACCTCGATGGCCATGTACCAAACCGCCTATTCCTGGATTAAGTACACGCCCATTCCTTACTTTGACATTTCAAAGCTCTTTGCGCAGGAAACGGCAATTTACGGGGCTCAGGGCAACATGCTTGAACTAAGCCTTCCTTTTGGCCTTTTGATGCTTGCCGGGCTGGCGGCAACTTGTGTTGCCGTGTCTGTTATGCGTTTTTCCAGGCAGGAAATTACAAACTAAATAATGCTTTGCAGCATTTTCGGCAATGCTGCCTACAATCCAAACGCCGTGTGCCATCCAGTTTGGGGCAGGACCAGAATGGTGAAAATCAATGAGTGGACAGAACAAGTTTTTTGAAAACTACAAAAGGCGGGAGCCTCTCCGAAACGACGCGCCGCCGCAGCAGGCAGAGCCGCCCTCAGGAGGCAAAAAGAGCGGGTTTCAAATTGACCGAAGAATAGTCTACGGCGCAGCTGCTTTGGCATTGGCAATTACAGTCTTGATCGCGTCATTGAGCATGTCTGGGGTTCGCGCGGAGGACCTTAAAGGGTGGTCATACTCTGACGCAGAATTGTGGGCAAGCCAAAACAGTGTCTATTTGCGCGTGGACTCAGTCTATAATGACGAAATAGAGCAGGATCGCGTAATTAGCCAGGGGTCGGAATCCGGCCAGAAGCTAAAAAAAGGGGGCTTTCTGCAGCTTACCGTCTCTAAAGGCCACGATCCGTCCGTTGCTGTAGACGTTCCAAATTTCGGTGGCATGACTGCTGCTTCAATCAAGGAATGGGCTGACAATAACTATATGACTAAAGTTCGAATCACATCGGAAAAAAACAGCAGCCTTATTCCAGGATCCATTATTCGCTATGAGATAAATGACGCGACTCTGCTTGATCCCAAGAAGGTAAGGCGCGACAGCCCCATCTATATTGTAGTTGCCACTCAGCAGGAAGCCAAAGAGACAGTTACACTGGAGAACATGGTCGGCAAACCGCAAGCGGATGCGGGCGCATATGCAGGAGAAAATGGCTTTGAGCTGAAAATTACGGAAGAGTTCAACGAGTCTATTCCATTCGGACAAGTTATGACGCAAAGCATTCTGGCGGGCGAAACCATTTTTAAAGGAGACGTAGTGGAGATTACTGTCTCAAAAGGAAAGAAAATCGCCATCCCTGATTTTTCGGAATTCAAAACAAAGGAACAGGCTCAAGCAAAAGCGGCAGCGCTTGGCGTTGCCGTCGCTGTCAAAGACGCTTATTCGGCAAAAAAAATCGGAGCGTTTGTTTCCCAAAGCGCCAAAGCCGGATCCATATACGAGAGGGACGATGTCATTGAGCTATCCTACTCCCTCGGCTCCACATTGCCCATCCCCTCTTTTGTTGGTCAAACGGTTGCCGACATTGAGTCTTGGATGGCCCCTTTGAACGCACTGGGCGCAAAACTGACGCTTTCTTCGACAACTACAAAAGGCAGCCAGCCAAAAGGTACAGTTATTCACCAAGACAAGAGAAACGTAACCGCATCGCTGAGCACTTCGATTAGTGTGGTCGTCTCCTCTGGAAATGTTGTGTTTGTGCCGCAGTTCACATCTACCTCCCACACATCCTATGACAGCGTTATCTTGCGGGAAGAAGCAATGCGTATGTGTGAACAGGCAGGCCTTGTGCCTATTTTCGTTGCGGAAGAAAGAAGTGGCGTCCTTCCTGGAGAAATATGGTCGCAAAGCGAGGCTGCGGCTGCGGAAATAGCCGAAGGCTCAAGAATTACACTCAGGTACCGCCCCGTCACACAGTCGTACACAGTGCCAAATTTCGTCGGTATGACAGCTGCTCAAGTAAAAGCCGGCACTTACGGCGCCAACCTCACTATTCGCTATGAAGGAGACGCCGACGGCGGGGGAAAAGTTACCGCCCAATCCATCAAGCCCAACGCCAAAGCAGCAATGGGAAGCGCCATTACGCTCACTGTGGGCGCAGCTGCATTGGCGCCTGAACCAGAAGGCGGCGGATCGACTTCTCCAGGGGCAGAGTCAGCGTCGCCAGGCTCAAATTCTGCCATTGGAGCGCCTGTCGGCGCTTCTTTGGCTGGAGACGAGGCAGGCGGCGCTTTCTGGCATGAGTGACGCACATCACGCAAAGCCATGGCTAAGAGCGTCGTCCACACCTCATTTTGCTGGCGTCTGCGTTTTTTTCGCGACTTGCGAAAATGCGAATTAGCGCAATAAAAAAGGGGGCAAGCCGCATCAACCTCTGCGCATGAGCCTCTCCAGCGAAAATCGGAAACAGCTGATAATTTTTGCCCGAGCTGTTCAGGCGAAGCGAAAATTGCATTATGCAGGTCATAATGAGGCGAAGAATGCTGGAAAGACTTGGAGGCTATGTCGAGACTGCACATTTCGTCGGAGCTTGCATTCGCGCGCATGAAGGCACTGCGTGCTGTGCAAAAAAAGGCAGGCAAAGCGGCTAATCTGTAGGCGAAAAGCCGCCAATGTAGCGCACGCTGCGGTAAGCTCGGTTTCGCTTTTATCATGCGAATAATTTGCAGGCGTTTTTGGATCGCCCCAGAAATTGGAGCAAACCAGCCTCTAGAGCTTTTCGATTAAGCTTGCGAGTGGCGCTATTTTTTTTATTCCCGCACCGACAAAGGCAACAGTGAGCAGCTGCCCGGAAACAGACACTTTCGTTTCCACAATGAGCCCTTCGCCAAACTGAGGATGGCGTATTTTATCTCCTATAGCAAAGCCATTTTGCGTTTGCTCCCGAGGGGCTGCCACTCGCATCCTGTACTCCTCTTGCTGTTCGGCAAGCGCTTCTTTTCGATCGGCAAGAAATGGCTCAAACGAGGCTTTCTCTTTGGCATTCTTTGTTTGCGGGCAAATCTCTCTAAGAAAAGGCGATATTTCATCAGCCTCCCTCTTCGTATTGTACAGCATTCTCTCATGCGCATAGGTTAAAAACAGGTTTTGTTTTGCCCTCGTCATAGCCACATAGCATAAGCGTCGCTCTTCCTCCAGATTGGCTCTTCGGCTTGGAAACAAATCCTTTTCCATTCCGCACACAAACACCGTTGCATATTCCAAGCCTTTTGCTGAATGTATGGTCATCATGTTCACAGCCCCGTCTGTGGAGCTAAGATCGTCTGTTGGCGAAACAAGGGCGGATGCCTCAAGAAAAGCGCGGATTGACGGATCGTCAGCATGGACGCGCTCGAATTCCTGGACCGCTACATACAGTTCATCCAGGTTTCGAAGCCTGCTTTCCGCATTCTCAGCTTTTCCTGTTTTTACATATTCCCTGTAGCCGCTCTCATCTATCGCAAGCTTCACGGCGTCGCTCGCCCTGCTGCAGTCTGCAATTTGGGACACTAAGGATCCAAATTTTGCAAAAGCGCTTTTTTGAGCCGTACGCAGCGCGGGGATGGATGTGGCGGAAGAGGCAGCTGCAACGGCGTCAATCCCTTTAAATGCGGCAAATTCGAAAAGCGCCTCGATTGCGGCCGGACCGAGCCCTCTGCGGGGAGAGGCAACAGCGCGCTGAAAAGACAAAGAGTCCAGCGGATTTTCAGCCAGCCGGAGATAGCTAAGCACATCCTTTATTTCAGCGCGCTCATAAAAACGGGTGCTGCCAATAAAGTTGTAAGGGATTCCGCGATCGCTAAAGATTTGCTCGAACCTACGCGACAGCGCGTTCACTCGAAAGAGGACAGCGACATCGGACAGCCCCTCGCCTTCTTTTCTGCATTCCAATATTTGAGAGGCAACAAAAAGAGCTTCCTCTGTCTCGTTTGAAGCGCCGTAAACGCGCACGAAACCGCTCTCCTCACAGTTTGTAAAAAGAGTCTTGCCAATTCGGCTTTCGTTGTGAGAAATAAGGGTGTTTGCCGCTTCTAAGATAGCTTTGGTGGAGCGGTAGTTTTCTTCTAGCTTAATTACTTTGGCTGAAGGGAAATCTTGTTCGAACTCCAAAATGTTTCGGATATCCGCGCCTCGCCAGCTATATATAGACTGATCCTCGTCGCCGCATACGCAAATGTTTTTATGCTCACGGGCAAGCAAGGCGACAATCTCGTACTGAAGCCTGTTTGTGTCCTGGTACTCATCCACAAGTATGTATCGAAACCTTCTTTGGTAAGCTTGAAGGACTTTTTCCGATTTGCTGAGCATGTCTGCGGTGAACAAAAGCAAATCGTCAAAATCGGCGGCATTGGACTCAGAAAGCGCCAGGTTGTATCGAAGGCAAACATCATGGAAGTCAATTCCAAGTTCGTCTTCCAGGCTGTCAATACGGGCTTCTAGGTTTGGCATTTTTGCTTTAAAGTCGGAAATGAGGCCCATGAGCCGGCTGATTGCGGTGGAGTCAAGGTCAAGATTGAGCGCTTTTGCGATCTGGCGAACGATCGCTTTGCTGTCTACACTGTCATAGATCGTAAAATTCCGCTTTAGCCCTGCATCCTCTGCGTGAATGCGTAGCATTTTTGCGCAAACAGAATGGAATGTGCCCGCCCACATTTCATCCAATGAATCTAGTTCATATGAGGCAAGGCGATCTCTCATCTCCTTTGCCGCCTTATTTGTAAAAGTGAGCGCAAGAATTTGGTAAGGCTTCGCTAGCTTCTCATTAATTATGTGGGCGATGCGCGTGACAATCGTGCGCGTTTTGCCGCTGCCGGCGCCAGCTAAGATGAGAAGCGGGCCGTTGACTGCCTCAACTGCCTCCTGCTGCTTTTTGTTTAACTTGATTTCCATGTTTGCATGCTGCCAGCTTTGGCAGCGCTCCTTTCTTTTACTGAACGCCTGCCGATTCCAGCGGCAATTCAACAGTGATGGTTGTCCCCTCGCCCCTATTTCCTTCCGCGCTAATGAAGCCGCCATGCGACTCAACAATCCACTTTGCGATTGAAAGCCCTAAACCTGTGCCGCCCTCTCTTCGGGAGCGTGCCTTGTCCGCGCGATAAAACCTCTCAAAAATCTTTTCTTCCTCGCCGGGCTCAAGGCCAATGCCATGATCCCGCACTTTTATGACAGCTGCGTTCCTTGATTTTGATTTTTCGGTGGAAACAAAAATAGCGGACCCCTTTGGCGAGTATAAGACCGCATTGTCAAGGATGATCGCCATGAGCTCTTCCAATCTGCCTTGATCGCCCAGCGCATGCAGGGGCGAGGCGCCAATAATTGTCTGTTCGAAAAGTATTTCCTTCTTGGCTGCAACCTCTTTCATGCGATCAACAGAGTTAGAAACAAGGTCGAGGAGATCAATGCGCCGTTTGCTGGCCTCTTCCTGCCTAATGTCCGACTTTGCCAGCCGCAAGAGATCCTCAACAAGCTTTTCCATGCGCTCCGTCTCTTTGTATGCGCTTTCAAGCCACTGGCTTTGGGATTCAACGGTTTCATCCCTGCTTGACAGCGCTACATCCAAATTTGTGCGCACGATTGTGATAGGCGTGCGGAGCTCATGGGAAGCATGCGCGACGAACTCCTTTTGCCGGCTGATGTTCTCTTCTATTGGAATAATTGCGCGGCTTGTCATGAAATAGCCGATGAGAAAAGACGCCAGGACGCCTGCTACGCCCGTGATCGTTAGCGTTTGAAGCAGGCGCCTGGAAAAATCGTTTTTAGCGTCCATATTGCTGACCAGCTGCGTCGTCCTCAGCTCACCATCCTCGTTTGCCATTGCAGTGCACAGGATTCGGTAGTTTCCAAGATTATAGATGTAGTAGATCTCTTTATACTCAAAAGCCTGCCTTGCCGCTTTTGTGTCCGCGCAAAAGATGAGGCGAGCGATGCTGTCCAGGCCTTTTACCTGGATTGAGCTGCTCAGCTCATAGACGAGTTTGTAGTCTTTGTCCCACACAAGGCAATTTGTTGAAGTATTGTCCAGAAGCTGACGAAACGATGAGAATTCGTCCGCTAGGCCCGGCTCTGCGGTTTTGCCTTCAATGACAGGAAGAAAGCGCCGAAGCTGCACAGAATTGTTGATCAGCTCGTTGTCTGTGTTAACGATAATATTCATGTTCATGCTAAAGTAAACGACAAGCACGATAATCAGGATAACACCAAAGAGAATGGCCGAATTAGTGAGGAGCATGCGAACTTTGATTTTGTTCAGCACCTGCATTTCCCTTTCTACACTTCCCGAAGGGAATAGCCTAGTCGCCGAATCGTTACTATTTTTGCCTTCTTGCTAGGCTCCAGCTTTTTGCGCAAGTAATGAATATATATTTCAACGGTGTTTTCGGTTGCTTCGCTGTCCACGCCCCACACCATATCTAGAATCATATCCTTTGAAATGGCATTCCCGGCATTCTTCATGAGCAGTTCAAGGATTTGCGACTCCTTTGCCGTGAGGCTTTCTGTCGCATCGCCTACTGTGGCAACAGCGTTGGCCACATCAAGCTGTATGTCAGCAAATTCCAGCGCGTCGATACCCGAAAAAAGATCAGCCCGCCTGCGCGCCAAGGCTCGAACCCTTGCCACTACTTCCATGGGATAAAATGGCTTGGACAAATAATCATCTGCGCCAATTTCAAGGCCGGCAACCCTGTCGTCAACACTGTCTTTGGCCGTCAAAATCAGGACAGGCGTAAAGACCTTTTCGCTTCTCATGCGGCGCAAAAGCTCCAGTCCGTCCATTTCCGGAAGCATGAGATCAAGAATGACGACATCGTAGATCCTTTTGCTGGCTTGGATGTATCCGCTCATGCCGTCATAAACGGCATCAGTAGGAAGCCCATTTTTTTCCAGTATTTTGACGAGGGGTTTTGCTATCCCTGCTTCGTCTTCAATTAATAACACTCTCATAATTTTTTTGCTTCTTTTGCTTATTGTTAGGCTACAATCATTGTAGCATAATCCCTCCCCCGCTTGAGCCCGCTGCTGCGTTTTCAGAGCGCCAGTGGGCAGTCTTTTAAGGCGGCGGGGCAAATCGCAAATTATAGAGTCTCTCTGCCTTGATTCGCAAATGGCACAACGGCCGGTTTGCGATAGGTTGCTGGAAGCGAGTGGAGAATTATTTTGGGAGAGGGAAGCCAGGGAAAACAGGCAGAAACTGCGGGGTGCAGCCTAGCCAAATGAGGGCAAAAGATTATTTCTAAGATATTCCATAAAACAGAGTGCCTCAGATGAAAATAGTCAAGCAGAATCGCAAATTTCTATTATATTTGCGATATTCCAAAAGATACGCGATAAATTGAAAAAAAAGCTTTACAAATGGGAAATATTGTGTATAATAATGTACAGGAGTGATTGCGAATATGATTAATTGCCCACAGTGCGGATATAAGTTTCTTGGGAAGATTGGGCGAAGGAAGTATTTTTGCAGCAATTGTTGTTCAGAGATATTTATATCCAACAATAAGTGCAAAGTAATGTCTCTTAATGAAAAAGGCATCCCAACCGTAATCAAAACAACTGTAACAAAAGAATCATAAATTTGCTTTCGAAAGAAAAACCTGATCTGCATGTCAGGTTTTCTTTTTTTTGCCACAAACCGTCATGCCCTCTTCCGGTTTCTAGGCGCAATTGGGTGCATACTAATGCGTGAAAGCGAGGAGACATGACAAAAAAAAGGAATAGTAAGCGTTTGACCCTTGCTGTAATTGCAGCATTAGCGTTCGCCCTGGCGAATTTTTTCGCAGGCCCGGGCCAGATAAATCTCATAGCGGGCCAAGCCATGGCGCTGGACGGCCCTCTTTTCCGCACTTCCCTGACCGCAAGCGAGCCTGCCGTACAGGTAAGCGCTGGCGGTGAAGAAGGGGGATCTGCGCGCCTTTTTTCTGAAGAAGAAGGGACGTACACACTTGAAGCCTCCT
>JAITGT010000069.1 GCA_031280495.1 Eubacteriaceae bacterium | reverse complement strand
AAACAATCTGCGAAGAAAGGGACGAAAACATGCCCAGCAGCGCAGAAAACCATTTGCCAACCCGCTGTTCGCGAATGGCCAGATCTGTGACTTCTGAGGAAATGGAGCGAAAGAACTCATATTCGGCATTCTCGCGGGCAAAAAGCTTGACTAAGTGAGATCCGCTCACGCTGAGCGTTTCGTCAATGTGCGTGTTCATCCTGTCTTTCTTTGTTTGCCGCTCCGTGAGCAGCTGCCATTTCTTCCTGCCGACAAAGCGGTTTGGGAGAAAAAGCAGCGGCATGACAGTAATGCCAAAAACCGCCAATATCCAGTTGAGGCGAAACAGCGCAGCCAGCGTTGTCAGCACAACAGCCGCATTGTTCACAAGATTTGAGAGCGTGCCGGTGACCACTGTGTTGATGCCCTCAATGTCGGACGTCATGCGCGTCACAATGTCCCCGTGCTTATGGGTGGTGAAAAACGAGTGCTGCATGTGCTGGAGATGGCGGTACATTTCTGATTTCATGTCATGGATGATCCGCTGGGAAATCCATGAATTCACCATTCTTTCAATAATTGTGATGGATTGGGAAAGCAGCGCGGTCCCAAAGGCGAGCGAAAGATAATTGACAAGCGTCATCAGCGGAATGTCGCGCGTGTTGATCGTGTCAACGATTCTTCCGGAAAAATAGGCAGGCAAGAGGCCCAAAAAGCTCGAAGCGACTATTGCCGCAAAGACAAAGGCAAACTGCAGCCAGTATGGCTTTAAGTAGGACAAAATGCGTGCCAGCAGCAATTTTGTCACTTTTGGCATGTTTTGCTTCTCTTCGTCTGTTAGAAATTTTCTTGCCCCTGCGGGGCCTCTTGCGCCTCTCGTTGACATGGCTGCTCCTCGCTTGTTTCTGCCCTCTTAGTTTAGCACAGAACGCCCAAATTGCTTCGCTGCCCGCATATTAGGCAGAGCGCGCGGCCGGCCAAATTTGGCAAAAGCCTACTCCACTGTAACGGATTTTGCCAGGTTGCGGGGGCGATCCACGTCCCTGCCAAGATTGACCGCCGTGTCATAGGCCAGCAGCTGCAGTACAGCGGCGGTTGGCAAAATCGCGCAGTCATCGTGCATCTCGCCGATGTAGAGCACGCTGTCCGCGCTGCTTGCGGCAATAGTGCCAGAGTTCTTTGTGACAAGCAGGATCTTTGCGCCGCGCGCCTTTAGCTCTTTTATGTTGCTGAGGGTCTTTTCGTAGAGGGCTTCCCTTGTAGACACGGCAACGACTGGCGTCCCTTCCTCAATGAGCGCTATTGGGCCGTGCTTAAGCTCTCCAGAAGGGTGCGCCTCAGCATGGATATATGAAATCTCCTTCATCTTTAGGGCGCCTTCCATTGCGATTGAATAGTCTGCGCCTCTTCCAATAAAGAAAATGTCCTTTGCCTTCGAGAGCCAGGACGCCGCTTCGCGAATCTCTCCGGCAAGGGAAAGCGCTGACTCGACATAGCCTGGAGCGCCAAGGCACCCGTCGCGCAAAGCCGCAAAGCTCTCTTCTGAAAGGTTTCCCGAATGCTGGCCAAAAATGAGCGCAAGTATGTACATAACGACTATTTGGGTCGAATAGGCCTTTGTCGAGGCAACAGCAATTTCCGGCCCGGCCATCGTGTAAATGCTAAAGTCCGATTCTCTGTCAATTTGGGATCCTAGGACATTTGTCACCGCCAAGGTTGTTGCCCCGGCTTTTTTCGCAACCTTTAGGCACGCAAGGGTGTCATTTGTCTCTCCTGACTGGCTGATCCCGATAAAGAGTGAATTTTTCGTTATAATTGGGTCTTTGTAGCGAAATTCGCTTGCAATTTCCACGTCAACCGCTCTGCGGGCGTATTTCTCGATAAGGTACTTGCCAAACATGCCCGCATAATAGGCAGTTCCGCACGCCGCGATATAAATCTTGTCATAAGACAAAAACTGCTCCTTGCTTATGGCAAAAGAGTCAAACGACGCCAGCATGGAGCCAGGCGCAATGCGGCCGATCGACGCGCTGCGGATGGAATGCGGCTGCTCAAATATTTCTTTAAGCATAAAGTGCTCATAGCCAGATTTGGATACTGCCTCCTGTGTCCATTCATCTGGGATTTTGTCCACCTTCTGCGCGGCAGGCGTAAGATCGGGATTGTACAGCTCGACCGAGCCTTGCTGCACGGAAGCGATAATTCTCTCCTCCAAATGAATGACAGAGCGCGTATGTGTGGCAATGGCCGCTGCGTCGGAAACAATAAAGTTCTCGCCTTCCCCCAGCCCGATTATGAGGGGGCTCTCGCGCCGCAGGGCAATGATTCTGCCTGGTTCGCTGCGGCAAAGAACTGCTATGGAGTAGGCGCCCGCCAAATCGTCCACGGCTGAGGCAACTGCTTTTAGTATGTCCCCTTTATACCGGTCGCGAATAAGCTGGGCAATGACTTCCGTGTCCGTGTCTGAGGAAAACACTATGCCCTTTTTCTGGAGTTCGGCCTTGACTGCCGCATAGTTCTCAATGATTCCGTTGTGCACAACGCTGATGAGGCCGTCCCAGCTTTGGTGCGGGTGCGCATTTGCGTCAGACGGCTCGCCATGCGTCGCCCAGCGGTTGTGGCCTATGCCAATATGAGAGTGGATGGGGCGGTCTGTAAGATCTTTCCTGAGTATATCCAGCCTTCCTTTATACTTTCGGACAATCATCTCGCCTTCGGATATAACTGCGACGCCTGCTGAATCGTATCCTCTGTACTCAAGGCAGTTAAGGCCTTCAAGCATTATGCTTATTGCATCATTTTTACCGACATATCCGACAATCCCGCACATATTTTCCTCCATGATTCGATCTTTTTATTATATACTATTTTATTTCGCCAATAAAAGGTTTGCCTGTTGCCCGAAGGAATTGTAGCATTAGGCAACCTGCAAAATTTAACCAATCCGCCCTAGCCAAGCCCCCGCAAAAGCAAAAAAAAACGCTTTCGTCTTTTCTTGTCGCAAAGGGGGCCAAAATTTTTGTTGAGTTTTGGTTCTCGTTATGATACTCTATATATCGATAGTTGAAATCACAAATATACAATATATTGTATAAAGGGGTTTATATGGAGATAACGAGGGCAAGCCTTTTTGCGAGAAAATTCACAAAAGAACTCGAGGAAAACGCAGGCAAAACAGTCTACGACCTGTTTCGCTACAAAAAAGTTGACGCGCTCATCACAGACTATAAGTCTGGGGCGACAATACTGGATATGCGCGGGCTTGAGTTTCCAGAAGGCTACTCAAAAAACGCCTGCAATATCATCGCTTCGAAATACTTCCGAAAAGCTGGCGTTGGCCCGGAAGGCGGCCACGAGACAAGCATGCGGCAGGTTGCAGACCGGATGGTCGGCTTCTGGGCGGATGCCCTGAGAGACGAGGGAATCATCGAAAACGATGAGCAATGGCATATATTTTACGACGAGCTTGCCTACACGCTCCTTGCCCAAATGTGGGCGCCAAACTCGCCGCAGTGGTTCAACACGGGAATCAAGCGCAGCTATGGAATTTCAGGGGACGACGACGGTCTCTTTTACTATGACGAAAAGTCTGGCTCTGTTAAGAGAAGCGAAGATCGGTACACGCGCACCCAGGCTTCCGCATGCTTTATACTCTCGATCGCTGACGCCTTGATTGGCCCGCATTCCATCAGCGAAACATATGTCACCGAAACCAAGCTGTTTAAGGGCGGCTCTGGAGTCGGGACGAATTTTTCGCCATTGCGCGCCGTCAACGAGCGCCTTTCGAGCGGCGGCGTGTCCAGCGGCGCAATGAGCTTTCTCAAAGGCTTTGATCGCAATGCTGGAGCCATTAAGTCTGGAGGCACGACGCGGCGGGCGGCGAAAATGGTCATAATGGACATAGACCACCCTGAAATCGAGAACTTCATAACATGGAAAGCCGCGGAAGAGGACAAGGTGCGCGCGCTCGGCAAAATGGGGTATGATCTGTCCATGGACGGCGAAGCTTACGCCACAGTAAGCGGGCAAAATGGAAACAATTCTGTGCGCGTCAGCGAAAGCTTCATGCGCGCAGCCATGGATCTGGATGCAAACCCAAACGCCCAAATTGCCCTGACGGGCCGAAAAGACCGCACTGTTGACCGGATGGCGTCCGTAAAAGATCTATGGGGCAAAATAGCCCAGTCCGCCTGGTCCTGCGCCGATCCTGCCCTACAGTTTGACGATACGTTTAACGCCTGGCACACATGCCCCGCTGGAAAAGACGGGCAGTTTGGCGCGAAGCATAACCGCATAAACGCAACAAACCCCTGCAGCGAGTATGCGTTTATCAACGACACTTCCTGCAACCTTGCGTCCATCAATATTTATAGGTTTTACGATCCCGCTTCGGGGGGCATTGACCTGGACAGCTATCTGCATGTCATTCAGCTTTGCCAGCTTGTTCTGGAAGCCTCTATTCACTGGGGGCAGTTTCCAACAAAGGACGTTGCTGAAAATACATACATTTACAGGACCACAGGCCTGGGAATTGCAGACGCCGCGTCGCTTGTCATGGTCATGGGCTACGGCTACGACAGCCCAGAAGCGAGAAATGTCATCAGCGCGCTCGCCAGCATCCTCACTGGCTACTCCTATTACGTGTCCTCCCTCATGGCGGAGCGCACAGAGCCCTTTGCGGCATTCAGCACAAACAGGCCCTACATGCTGCGCGTGCTGCGCAACCACGCCCGGTGCGCCGGTGCGCTCGATGGCTCTTTTGAAGGGCTTGCATATGAGCCTTTCCGCCTGGAGGCCCAGCCTTTTGCCGCCATGGGCAGGGAAGAGCTATTCGTATGCGCAAAAGGCGTTTGGGAAGAAGCCCTAGCCGGCGTTGAGCGGCATGGCGCGCGCAACGCGCAAGTTTCCGTCATCGCCCCAACTGGCACAATTTCCTTTGCCATGGACTGCGGCTCCACCTCTATTGAGCCGTTTTACTCCCATGTCGTCTACAAGCAGCTCGCAGGCGGAGGCACGATGGAGCTCGTCAACCCCGTCATTGAGCTTTCCTTAGAAAAGCTTGGATACGCGGCGCCCGAAATCGAAGCGATAAAAGCCTACTTGCTCCAAAAGGGCGAAAACGGAAGGTTTGTGCACTATTCAATGCTGGCATGCCCATTCCTGCGCGCAGAGCACAAAAAAGTGTTTGAGACAGCCAACGAAATTTCGCCCGAAGGCCATGTGCTCATGGTGGCGGCCATCACGCAGATGATTTCAGGCGCAGTGTCTAAAACTGTCAACCTTGTTTCGTCCGCTACGCCGAAGGATGTGGAGAATATCTATATTCTTGCATATAGGGCCGGCGTAAAGGCCATCTCGCTGTATCGAGACGGGTGCAAAGCGACGCAGCCTCTCAATATCGGCGCGGCTGGAGTGGACAAAAACGATCTGAGCCAGTTCAGCTACCAGGATCTGCTCCAGTTTGCGGAAGGCCTGAGAAGGCAGGTGCCGGAGAGGATGCGGCCAACTGGCATGCGGGTGAGCCGCACCCACTCCGCAAAAATAGGCGACATTGAGCTGTATGTCACAATTGGCTTTTACGAAAATGGAAAGATGGCGGAAATGTTTGTTTCAACAGACAAGGAAGGCACAGTGGTCAAAGGGCTGCTTGCGTCCCTGTCCAAGGCTATCTCAAACATGCTCCAGTACAATGTCCCGCCGGAAGAAATTGCCCGCTTGCTGCGCAGCCAGCAGTTTGAGCCTTCGGGGTTTGTCAGCCGGCACCCCTACATTAAGAGCGCTTCCTCAATCGCAGACCTTCTGTCCAAGATCATTGAAATCGAAATGGGAGATTTTACCCATTGCCAAATCAAGCCAGCTGATTTCCAGCCAATAGCAGTAGAAATGGAAGGCAACCGTCCAGGCGGGCGTATTGACTTTAGCCAACAAATGAAGGATAATACAGTCTATAATGCGCTTAAGGAAAAACTGTATGGAGAAGTCTGCCCAAACTGCAATTCGGCAAACATGTATAGGAACGGAACATGCAAGGTCTGCGCTGACTGCGGGACAACGACAGGATGCAGTTAGGGTGCGTAGGTAGTGGGCGAAAGCGAAAATGTCACAATCCTAAACACTGCTGGAAAGACTATTCATCTCGTCGGCACTGCCCATGTCTCTCAGGAGAGCGCCAAAGAGGCTTACGAGACGATTTTGGAAGCCCGCCCACAGGCCGTGTGCGTTGAGCTGGATGACGAGAGGCTTTACAGCCTCACGCACAGCGCAGACTGGTCACAAACAAACATATCCGACATTATTAAGCAAAAGCGCTCAAGCTTTATGCTCGCCAGCATTATACTCTCCTCCTACCAGAAAAGGCTTGCCAAGCAATTTGACATCTCGGCTGGCCAGGAGATGATTGAGAGCATGAAAGCGGCGGAAGAAATAGGCGCGAGGGTTGTTCCCATTGACAGGAGCATCTCTTCCACATTTTTGAGGATTTGGCGGCATCTCAGCTTTTGGGAGAAGCTGAAGCTGGTCTTCACCGGCCTTGTAAGTTTTTTGTCTGACGAGGAGATCTCGGAAGAGGAACTCGCCGAACTGAAAAGCAAGGACATGCTGGAATCCGCCCTGTCTGAAATGTCGTCTTCTTTTCCAAACGTAAAGAAATATTTGGTTGACGAGCGGGACGTATACCTGGCGGCAGGCATACGGGAATGCCCGGAAGAGCGCATCGTCGCCGTTATTGGCGCTGCCCACAAAAGCGGCGTCATACAGCATATCGGCGACGAAAATGTCGACAGGGGGGCCTTATCGGAAATACCGGCGCCGTCAAAAATTGGCAAGGCGCTTGCCTGGGGCATTCCAGCCATCCTCGTTGCAATGTTCGCACTAACACTTGCCCAAGACGCTTCCGCCGGATTTGAGCAGCTCAAGCGATGGACGCTTTATACAAGTGTTCTAGCCGCCCTTGGGACCCTTCTGGCTGGCGGCCACATTGCCACCATCCTTACCTCGCTCGCCGTCGCTCCCCTTACCGCAATTCATCCGCTTTTGGCAGTTGGTTGGTTTGCCGGCCTTACAGAAGCCAAGCTGCGCAACCCGACTGTGGGCGATTTTGAGAGCCTGTCTGACGATTTGACTAGCGCTAGAGGGCTGTGGCGCAACAAAGTGACAAGAATATTGCTCGTTATTGTTTTTGCAAACATTGGCGGCACCATTGGGACATTTATTGGAGGCGCCAATATATTCAAAATATTCTCTGATATTTTTCTCAAATAGCGGGAAAAGGCATTTGCTCTG
>JAITGT010000018.1 GCA_031280495.1 Eubacteriaceae bacterium | reverse complement strand
AGGTAGCGCTCTGCCAGCTGAGCTACAGCGTCCCTGCACAGTTCCTATGATAACCCATGCATGCGAAAAAATAAAGGGGAAATTGACACAAAATTGCTTATTGCGAGGGACGCAACTTGGCCACCTACCCCTGTACAAACGCCTGATTTATAAATGAATACCTATTCACTGATATGTCAGCTTTCGCATGACCCAATTGGTTCGCCATGGTCTTTGGGTCAATGCCCGCTATGGTAGAGCTTAGAGGCGTAATAGTGCCTCAATTGGTGAAAGTGCAGCCCAGTGCTTTTGATATGAGATCCACGCACTTCTCCGCGTTATTTCTGTCACTGGGCAGCTTTTCCCTGCTTTGAGCCGTGACTGCACAGAATATTTGCCCTGTCAGCGATAGCAAAAGGGCAAACCGCAAAACCGCTAAAAAGGGTATGCAACCAAAGATTTGGCGTTGTAGCGCGTAAGAAGATCCCTCCCTTTCAGCTCCGTGAGCTCAATGAGTGAGATAATGTTTAATACTTTTCCTCCCGCCAGTTCAACCAACTTGGCGCATGCCAGGAGCGTTCCGCCTGTTGCCAGCAGATCGTCCACAAGGACCACCTTTGCACCCGGCGCAAATGAGTCGGTGTGTATTTCCAAGGCGTCTGTCCCATATTCAAGCGTATACTCATATCGAACGGTGCTGCTAGGCAGCTTGCCTGGTTTTCGGATGGGGACAAAGCCGATCCCCAATTTATAGGCGAGGGCGGTGCCAAAGATAAAGCCGCGCGCTTCCGGCCCTGCGATTGCGTCCGCCTCCCCGTCTATGAAGCTTGCCATTTCGTCTACAGCGGCGCGGAATGCGTCTCCATCCTTGATTAAAGTGGTGATGTCTTTGTAGGAAATGCCTTCGATGGGAAATCCTTCGATGACGCGAATCGTCTCTTTGAAATCCATAGCAATCTAACCTCTCACTTCATAAGGGATTTGCGTGCGCCTTAATTCTAGCATAATTGGGGAGTCTTCAAGGCTTTTTTGCGCAGGGCTATTCGCCATATCGACAGTGAGGCTGTCCCCATGAAGGGCATAGGACAGAAAGCCGAGATCAGCCATCACGTCAAGGCTGACAAGTAGGCTGAAAAGAGTCGCTTTGCTCTGAAACCGCGTGTTGAGAAAAGCGACAAAAGACTTCGCGCTGCCTCCCAGGGAAGGCAGCGCATTCAGGCACTTGTAGACGATGGCAACGGAATGGCGCGTCACGTCTGCTTTTGGCGACCAGGGCGAGGACTTGACAAAGCAGACATTCGCAACCCCTTTGTACAATCGCTCTTCATAGCCCCGAAAGCATGGGCAGTCAAGCACATATGCTGTCTGCCCATCCAACAAAGGCAGAGAGTCAGCAATTGGGTTCACAAGTATGTTTGCCTGTCTTTCAAAAGACTTGAGCGCGCCAAAGTGGAGAGCTGGCTCCTCCTCTTTGGATCCTAGGTAGCGAAGGCAGCGGACAAGGGCGTCCCAGCCGTAAAGAATATAGAGCGGATTGTCTTTTATTCGCTGATCAAGAGCGGCCTCGACGGTTAAGTGCGATGCATACACGGGCTCAAAGGCGTTCGCTTCGCCCATACCGCGGAAAAAATGCCTGTAGAGCGAGAACCAATACTCATCTGGGCAGTCGATATGCCGCATAACAGCCTTTATCTCAAGCTCCGCTTTCTCTTCGCCTCTGAATGAATTGAGGGAGGGGCTTGCAACAATATCGCATCTTTCTCCCTTTGGAATGGACAAAATGCTGCTTTGCAGCCCGAAGCCGACAGCGGGGAGGCGCGCGCCGCCTTCCACCAGTTCGCAGCGGGCATGCTCTCCTGACTGGCCTATTGGCTTTGCGCCCATCACAAGGCAGTTTTCAAACAGGAGCGCCGGACGCGGGTTGCCGACGCCAAAAGGAGCCATCTCCTCAAGCTCTCGCACGGTTTTTTTTGTTATCTGCCCAACTGCGCCTTCCAAATCATAGGCAACAGACCGTGGAGATGAAAGAGGCAGCCCAGCTTGTTCGGCGGCTCTGTTTACCGCCTGCGCGGCTTTTTCGAAGTCTTCCCGGCGAATAGAGAAACCAGCGGCTTGTGCATGCCCTCCAAAGGATAGGTAGAAAGGCTCTGCTGCTTTGAGAAGGGGAAAGGCGTTAATGTGGGGAATGCTTCGAACCGAGGCCTTGATTCGATCCCCAGATGGGCACGCAATGGCTACAGGGCGGCGATAGGCCTCAGACAGCCTGCCTGCAGCAATCCCGATGATCCCCTCGTGGGCGCCCTCCAAAAGCAGGAAGAGCACGCGGTCGCGATCGTCCGGCTTTTCCTCTTGTATAAGCGCCCGCGCGCGCGCGACCAGAATGTCCTCTTCTTCCTGGCGCATTTTGTTAAGTGCATCCAAAGAAGCTGCCAAAGCCCTTGCTTCTTCCCCGCCACTGCTTTCCAGCAGTTTGAGCGCCTGCATTGCAGATGCCATCCTGCCTGAGGCGTTAATGCGAGGCGCAAGCTGAAAGGATATAAAGGAAGCCGAAGCGGCAGACAGCCCCCCGCGCGAAGTTTCGGCAAGCTCTTTCAGCCCAGGGCTTGCGCCTTCCTTAAGCCGGGAAATCCCAATGCTGGCAATCGCCCTGTTCTCTCCAGTAAGAGTGACTACGTCAGCAACCGTGGCGACAGCGGCCAATGCAAAGAGCTCGGCTTTTTCGTCCTCGCGAAAGGGTGTGAGGGCGAACGCCAGCTTCAGCGCCACACCTGCTCCGCACAGCCAGGGGAAAGGGTAGGCTGCGCCTTCTAAAAGCGGGTTGACAATCGCTTCTGCTTCCGGCAGAGCGTCGGGAGGCATGTGGTGATCTGTGACAATGAGGCGGATGCCCAGCTTCTTCGCTGTCCTGGATGCTTCAAGTGCAGATATTCCATTGTCTGCTGTCACAATGAGCTTTGTGCCGGACTGGGCCGCGTCCTCGATAATGCGGGGGTTTAGCCCATATCCGTCCCGGAAGCGGTCTGGAAGGTAGGCGGAGCAGTCTGCACCTATCTTTCGTAGGGCCTTTTTCAGAATGGCGGCCCCGCATACCCCGTCGCAGTCATAGTCACCAACAACGAGGATTTTTTCCCCCCGTTCAGCAGAAGCGCGAATAGCGCGGACCGCGCTTTCCATTCCGCTCAATAGGAAAGGATCATAAAGAGAGGTTTCTGAAGGGTGGAAGTAGCGCTCGGCATCGTCAATGGAAGCCGCACCGCGCGAGATGGCGAGCCGAGCGGCAAGTGTGGAGACGCCAAGCTGGCTGGCAAACTCCTCCGCTTCCTCAATTGGCGCGCCTCTCCCCCTTTGAAGAGCAATAGTGTACGCCATTAGGCGCCCTCTGGCTTCCAGCCGCTTTTGAGCGACACAGTTAGGTTGAATACGGGAAGGCCAGGCTTCGAGAGTTTTGCGTCCATGCAGTAAAAGCCCTTTCGGACAAATTGAAAGCGATCGCCCGCTTTTGCCGACTCAATGCTCTCTTCCGCATACGAGCGCCTTTCCAAAACGGAATTGCGGTTTATCTTGTCAATGAGATCGCTGCCTTCCAATGAAGCGTCGTAAAGCTCTGAAAACTCGCGCGTCAAGATGGGAACGGCTTTGCCTTGATAAACCCAGTGGATGGTGCCTTTAGGTTTGCGCTCGCTAAATCCAGAGCCCGACTTTGATTTGGGATCATACGTCCCATAAACGGTGGTTGAGCCGTTGCTTTCGATTTTGAAGCGCGTGCAGGCAACAAAATAGGCTCCCATCAGCCTCACTTCATTTCCAGGGTACAGGCGGCGATACTTAGGCACGGGCTGTGCCATAAAGTCTTCTGCCTCAATATATAGCTCGCGGCCGAAAGTAGCCAGCCGAAAGCCCTTAGAAGGATCGGATGCGTCGTTTGGGATTTCCAGTGTTTCCGTCTCGCCTTCTGGGTAGTTTTCTATAATAAGGCGTATTGGATCGACAACTGCCATCGCGCGCGGGCTCATTTTCTGCAAATCTTCGCGGACATAATAATCAAACTGGGCGTGCGGCATGATCGTTTTCGTTTTTGCGACGCCTGTGGATTCGCAGAAAAGCCGGATGGCATTCGGCGTCACACCCCTGCGCCGAACCCCTTGAAGGGTGTAGAGTCGAGGGTCGTCCCATCCGTCCACAATGCCTTCGTCAACAAGGCGCTTAATAAAGCGCTTGCTTGTCAAGGCATTCTCCAGTTCCAGCCGCGCAAACTCGATTTGCCTGGGCCGATTTTCCTTGTAGTCGTCTAGGTTAGCCAAGAGCCAGTCATAGAATGGCCGGTGGTCTTCAAACTCGATAGAGCACAGTGAATGCGTAATTTTCTCGATGGCATCTTCAATCGGGTGCGCATAGTCGTACATTGGGTAAATGCACCATTCTTCCCCAGTGTTGTGGTGCGGCGCAAAAAGGATTCGGTAGAGAACTGGATCGCGCAGATTTATGTTTGGAGAAGCCATATCAATTTTTGCGCGCAGCACCTTGGAGCCAGCCTCCCACTTGCCAGAGCGCATTTCCTCAAAGAGCCTCAGGCTCTCTTCGGGGCTAATGTTCCGAAAGGGGCTCTCTTTGCCTTTTTCGGTGAGCGTGCCGCGTGAGGCCTTTATTTCTTCCGGGCTCTGGCTGTCCACATAAGCAAGGCCTTTTCGGATGAGCTCGCAGGCATAGGAATACATCTGCGGGAAATAGTTGGAGGCGTAGTGCAATTCGTCCCACTGATAGCCAAGCCAGGAGATGTCCTCGCAGATGGCTTGCGCATACTCTGTGTCTTCCTTGGACGGGTTTGTGTCATCGAAGCGCAGGTTTGCCGTCCCTCCGTACCGCTCTTTGACGGAAAAGCTGATGTACACTGCTTTTGCGTGCCCAATGTGAAGGTAGCCATTTGGCTCAGGCGGAAAGCGCGTTTTGATTTTGTCCCTGTCATAGACTCCTGCGCGGATGTCGCGGTCAATTTCCGAAAAAATGAAGTTGCTGTCTAGTTCGCTCATGCTCCTGAAACTCGGCGGGCTGCTTTCCGCTGCCCTTTGAGGCTTCCTTTCGTGTATTTTGGTACGGCTGTCCAAATCGGCAAGCGGTTTTGCGAATGCGCCGCTAAGGCATTTTCGCGCTCCCAAGGGGCTTTTTTTTCACTGCTCCAGCCTGGCGCGGGTATCTTTTCGGCGTGGCGCTTGTTTTTTTGTATATCGCAAGAAAGCGCCGCGCGCAGGACGGCTCTAGGGTGTAGCCCACTGTTTTCGGTGGGGAAAGCCCGAGCAGGGACTCGCACCCGCCTGCTTCGCCAATCTCTTCAAACAGCCGGGGCCCCTTCATGGCAATGACTCTCCCTCCAAGCCGGACAAATCCGGCGCACCATTCCAATGCGACCGCGAGGGGAGCGAGCGCGCGGCACGCGGCGGCATCGTAGGCTTCGCGCATTTTGGGGAGGCGCGCCGCGTCCTCAGCGCGCATACACACAAATTCCAGATCGCCCGAAATGCCTGCCTTTGCCGCTGCGCGCTCAACAGCGCGCAGCTTTTTGCCTATGCTCTCAACGAGCGACACTTTAAGGTCCGGCCTCGCGATTTTTAGCGCTATCCCTGGAAATCCGCCGCCTGTGCCTACATCAACGAGGCTTGCTCCTTGCGGCAGCCAATCCTGAAGGGATAGGCTGTCCATAATGTGCTTTTCCCAAAAATCATCCTCATCGCTTATGGAAGTGAGGTTGATCACAGCGTTTTCTGCCAAAATTAGGCGCATATAGCTTTTAAGGCGCTCACGCGCTTCTTGCGCAATCTGCATAAGCGGTTTCTCTTCTTAGTTATTTCGAAAAGCCAGTGCAAACGCTTTCCTGACGTTCGCGGAAAAGCTCTTATAGGCACGCTCGGAGTTAAGCGTTGGCTGCAAAATGGCTTTTGGCATGCGATCTTGTATCATCCCTTGTATTCACGAAAGGTTGTCATTATGCGAAAGGCAGTCGTTGCTTAGTTACTCCATGCCGATGGCAAACCGCTTTTCATTTCATATGCCTGCAGCTGTCAAATGTGGGCAATGCCAGATGGAGGGTTTAGAGTTTGGCAATCCCTGCAGCGATCTCTCTCGCGGCTGCTTTTGACTCGCGGCAGATTTCTGCGATAGTCTCAATGGACGAAGGCTCAAAAGCGGCGTGCCTCGACATAGCCCGCTCGACGCAGCGGGCTATGTCCAAAAATCCAATCTTGCCTTCCATAAAGGCTTCAACCGCCGCTTCGTCGGAAGCGGCCATAACCGCTGCAAGAGAGCCTGGCGCCTGCAGCGCCTCTTTTGCCAAAGCAAGGCAGGGAAAGCTCTTGTAATCAGGCGGGTAAAATTCTAAGGCCATCGGCGCGGCAAAGTCAAGGCGCCCGGAGAGCGAGGGGAGCCGATCTGGATAGGTGAGGGCGTATTGTATGGGCAGTCGCATATCCTGCGCGCCGAGCTGGGCAATCACTGCGCCGTCCTCAAATTCCACGGCGGAGTGCACTACGCTTTGGGGGTGCACAACTATCTCAATACTCTCCCAAGGCAATGGAAAGAGCCACCTAGCCTCGATCCACTCCAGGCCTTTGTTCATCATAGTAGCGGAGTCCACTGAGATCTTTTTGCCCATATTCCAGGTGGGGTGGGAGAGTGCGCCAAGAAGATCGGCTCCCTCCATTTCTTTGGCGCCCATTCCCCAAAAGGGGCCGCCTGACGCGGTCAGGATGATGCGCCTTGCCTTTTCCCTGCCGGCTTCAAGACACTGGAAAATAGCCGAATGCTCGCTGTCGACTGGAAGGATGCGCGCGCCAAACCGCTCGGCTGCCTGCATAAGCACAGAGCCTGCGCACACAAGTGCCTCCTTGTTTGCAAGCGCAACCTTCTTTCCCTCCAGTATGGCGGCATATACAGGCAGCAGGCCAGCAACCCCCCCTGTGGCTGCGAGCACGGCATCAGCGCCTTCGTATGCCGCAGCTTCGATGAGCGCGCTTTCCCCTCCGCCAATTCTTGTTGGAAAGCCTTCTAGGCGCGTGGAAAGCTCCTTTGCGAGGCCTTCGTCCTCAACGGCGGCGAATTGCGGGGCGAACTCGCGTATCTGCTTTTCCAACAGCAAGATGTTTCTGCCAGCGGAAAGCGCCGTGACGCCAATCCCAAGATGGCGGCACACTTCCAATGCCTGCGTGCCAATGGATCCTGTGGAGCCGAGAATCGCGACATTCGCCACTATTGGACACCTTTCCTTGCGCCATTCTGAGCTGGGTGGCGCGTCTTTTGGACCATCGTAACACACCGGCTGCCGAAAAACAACGGGCGGCACTATGAGCGCCTTTCCCAGGTATTTTGCTTAATGTCTTGTGTAGAGTCTTCTTATAACATATAATACCGAAGGGATTGTCCATCCTTATAGGGGGGATTTTGCCTAATTCACTGGAATTTTAGTTATAAGCAATTTTATCTAAATTTATTATGTTGCGAGCCTGTCTACTGCTTTAAGAACTATTATTGAAATTGGTGGATTCATTCTAGCAAGCGTTGTTTTCTGAGCAGTTCTTTGCTATAATTCTAGACAGAATCAATATTTTCGCCTTGCGCAAATTTGTAATGCAAGCTTTATTACCAAATTGACAGGCGGTTTTCTTCGTTTGAAGATGCCTGCCAGCGCATTGGGTGAAAAGCCATCGCCGGGGGCATTTCCGGATGCCGGGAGCGCTGCTCGCGGATTGCAAGATAAAAAGGAGGTTTCAATGGAAACAAAAATTATGTCCGTTTTGGAAGAGCGAATCTCCAAAGCGACAGAAAACCTGATTGCCATCGACGTTATGGAAGCGGAATACGCCAAGCTTCTTGCGATTGGGCAGGCAAAAAACGCGGACTCCTGGATAACTCGCGCGCAAGCGCAGTCGCCGCACTGCAAATTTGGCGAAACTGGCGTTTGCTGCAAGATCTGCGCAATGGGCCCGTGCCGCATCACGCCAAAGTCCCCCAAGGGAATTTGCGGATGCGACGTTCACGGAATTGTTGCCCGCAACTATCTGCGCTTTACGGCAGCTGGCTCTGCAACGCATTCCGACCATGGACGCGAAATCTGCCACACGCTCTATGAGACAAGCGCAGACGGCAACTATAAAGTAAAAGATCCCGACAAGCTTCTTCGGCTGGCTAAAGAATGGAGCATTGAGACTGAAGGCCGCGACATTTACGACATCGCCCATGATGTTGCATACCAAGGGCTTGAAGAGTATGGAAAGCCATTTGGAACACTCCGCTTCCTCGCCCGCGCCACAAAAGAGCGTCAGGAAACATGGGCAAGGCTTGGAATTGAGCCAAGGGCAATTGATCGCGAAGTCTCCACTTCTCAGCACATGACGCATATGGGTTGCTCGTCTCTGCCGGATGTCTTGATTAAGCAGGCCCTTCGCGCCGGCCTTTCAGACGGCTGGGGCGGTTCTATGATGGGCACAGAGATGTCTGACATAATGTTTGGCACTCCGATGCCTATCGAAACAGAGGCAAACCTTGGCGTTATCGACAAAGATATGGTCAACATCATGGTTCATGGGCATGATCCGTCTCTGTCTGAGATGATTGTTGAATACTCGCATGATCCAGAGCTTGTTGCCTATGCAAAGAGCGTCGGGGCCAAGGGCATCAACGTAGTCGGCGTCTGCTGCACATCTAACGAAGTCACCATGCGCCATGGCGTGCCAATGGCAGGCAATTTCCTGCAGCAGGAGAACGCTGTGCTTACAGGCGCTATTGAGGCGGTCGTTGTAGACGTGCAGTGCATTTTCCCGGCGCTTGGCCCGCTTACCAAGTGCTTCCATACAAAGTTTATCACAACATCAGTCGTAGCCCAGATGCCGGATGCGGAGTTTATGCGCTTTAGTGCCAGCACAGCAGGCGAGAACGCAAAGAACATTGTTCGCTCCGCTGTCGACAACTTCAAGAACCGCGACCAAGATTCTGTCTATATCCCGCCGCTTAAGACTAAGGCAAGGGTCGGCTATTCCTGCGAAGCCATCATTAAGCAGCTTGACACCGTCACCTCTACCTATATTGACGAGATCGGCACGTACAAGCCCCTCATTGAGTGCGTTAAGTCTGGCGTTCTTCGAGGAGCCGTTGCCATGGTCGGCTGCAACAACCCGAAGGTTCGCGCTGACTTTGCGCACATCAACCTGATGAAGAAGCTGCTAAAGAACGACATTATTCTCGTGCTCTCTGGCTGTTCCGCGCAGTCTGCCGCGAAAGCGGGCCTAATGAACAAAGATGCAAAGGATATCTGCGGCGCCGGCATCAAGAGAGTCTGCGAACTCGCCGACATTCCACCGGTCCTTCATATGGGTTCCTGCGTTGATATCAGCCGCATGATGCTGCTCGTCAACGACATCGCACGTGACTGGGGCCTTGAAGTCCCTCAGCTGCCGATACTTGGCTGCGCCCCTGAGTGGATGAGCGAGAAGGCTGTTTCCATCGGCAACTACGTCATTTCTACTGGCATTGACACATTCCTTGGCATCATCCCCTACACAGCAGGCTCCGATGTCGTCACCAACATCCTCACAAAGGAAACAGAGAACTGGGTTGGCGCAAGCTTCACATTCGAGACAGACGTGGAGAGGCTGGGCGACGTGATGATCGAGAGGATCGAGGAGAAGAGGCTCGCGCTGGGCATCTAGCCTATAGCAGCCCAGAAGGCGCGCTGATGAAAATTGCCGTTACTGGCAAAGGCGGCGTCGGCAAGACGACCTTTGCCGCAATACTGTCTAGGCTATATGCAGAAGATCGAAAGAATGTTTTAGCTGTAGACGCAGACCCAGACGCGAATCTGGGTCTTGCGCTCGGCTTCGACAAGAGGATACTCGATCAGATCGTCCCAATTGCCCACATGAAAAAGCTCGTCAGCGAACGCACAGGCGCTTCTGATGAAAATATGGGCAAGTTTTTTAAGATTAACCCAAAAGTAGACGACATCCCCGACATGTACGCCAAAAAGTACAATGGCGTGAAACTGCTCACCCTTGGGACCATCGAATCAGGGGGATCTGGCTGTGTCTGCCCTGAAAATGTGCTTATTAAGAGGATTGTCTCTCATCTTGTCCTTCATTCCGACGATGTGGTTGTTATGGACATGGAGGCAGGCATTGAGCACCTTGGCAGAGGCACCGCTTCCAGCGTGGACCAGTTTATCGTGGTCATTGAGCCTGGCTCACGCTCTATCCAGACGTACGAGAAGGTGCGAAAGCTAGCTTTTGACCTTGGCGTGTCGCGCGTAAAGGTTGTCGCCAACAAGGTGCGCGACGAGGCGGACGAGTCCTTTGTGCGTGACAGAATAGCTGACAATGAGCTTCTTGGCATAGTTCACTACAATCTTGATGTGATGGACGCGGACAGGCAGGGCAAGTCGCCCTATGATTTTAGCGAGGCGGCAATTTCAGAGATCAGGCTCATAAAAGAAAAAATTGACCATGAATTG
>JAITGT010000025.1 GCA_031280495.1 Eubacteriaceae bacterium | reverse complement strand
TCCGTATTCGGCAAACGCCATCTCATCCCTTGCCTCGTAAGCCATAAGGGCTATCGACGATGCATGGGGAAGCATTGTCAGTGGTGTGGCGTACAATGCCCGCTCTCCAATGATTTCGTCAACAGTCTCTTTGTATTTCGCCACTGCATCTCCGCAAAAGAGAATCTCTTCCGTGTTCGGTAGGCGCATGAGTATCTCTCTAAGGGAAACGGCGCTGTCGCGGTAGAGACGGCGCATGCGCGTGCCGCGGAAGTCAAAAGCCGCGGCATAGACATTGCCCTGCTGAGCATCGAAAATGGGGCAAATCAGCCCCCCAAAATATGTCTGCTGAAAAGCGGTTGCCTCCAGGCAGGAAATGGGCGCTATTTTTAGGCCAAGAGCGTGCGCAAACGCTTTTGCCGTCGCGGATCCAATTCTCAGCCCAGTAACAGACCCCGGACCGGCGTTGAGCGCCAAAATGTATATCTCCCGCTTTGTCAGGCGCGTATCATTCAGAAGGTGCTCAAGGATGTTGAGAAGCTTTTCCGAATGCTTCAGCTTAAAATCAGTGTAGAATTCCCCCAGTAGCCTTCCATTTTCCACAATAGCGCAGCTTGCGGCACGCGTGGATGTGTCAAGTGCCAAGACTCTCATCCCTCTCCTCCTTCCCATATAGCAGTTAATAAGGGTCATGCCCGCTGGAGCGAAGCCCTTCTGACACGGCGCAAACAAACGCCTCGTTGGCGGAACGGACGCAAATATCCCGGCTCGTCTCGCCCGTCGTCTTTAGGAGAACAAATATGTCGCCTTCGCCAAAAACGCCCATAACGGCATCCGCCCACTCAACAACGACAATGTCCGCCTCCTCCAAAAAATCGGCAAAGCCCTGAACATACAATTCCCACTCAGATTCCAAGCGGCTGGCGTCGATATGGTAGGCGACCTTGCCGCACGGCTGCAAATACCGGTTGATGATGGTATAGGTAGGCGATGAAAATCCCCGATCGAAGCCTCGCGCCTGAAATATTGCGCGGCTGATGGCAGTTTTGCCTGATGCCATAGGCCCAATCAGGGCAACTAGGCTCCCTTTTGGCAGGGAGCGGCCGACTAGCCCGCCCAAATAGGCAGTTGCGCTCTCGTCCTGAGCGCTGAAAAAAATCTCTTTTCTTTCCAATTCCATTGTCCGATCGGGGCACAACCGCTTCACGAATGCGACACGGCAAATGTCCAGACCCCTTCCTCTTTATACCATCTGCCCACAGCAGCCCCAATTTCAAAGTGCACCATCGCAATTCCTAGCTCAATGCGGCGATTTTCCCGAAGGGGTTCGGCGCGGATGCGGCTGTCTTCGGTCAGCTCAAAAGCGAAGGGGTATGATGGAGGGCGCGACGGGGCCAGCATCACCGCCTTGATGCCTGAGGATACCCATTCCGGCTCCTGTGCGCCTGATTTTCGCAATATGTCAGCTTTTCTCCATATTGTGCGGCATAAGCGCTGGATGGCTGCTTCGCGAAGGGGTTTTTGGGGAGCAGGGTACCCAATCGCAATGACTCCGGCAAGCCTGTATCCCTCTTCAAGCTCAAGGCGCTCCTCGCACCCTGCTCTGTCAAAAGTTCGCGTGATCCAGCAGGTCCCTAAGTCAATGGCTGTCGCCTCCAGCACAAGCAGCTCTCCATAGTAGCCAATCTTGTCCTCCATGTCGCGATCCTCATTTGCCCCAACAAGCGCTATGTAGTTGACGACATCTTTAAAGAGGCTTACGCCATTCTTATAATGCCTGAAGAGCTCTTCATCAATCTCGACAAGGCGCATTTTCAGCCGAGCTTCCTGGTTATAGCGGCTGATAAGCAACCGCATTCGATCTGAGTCCTGCTTGCGCAGAGGAAGTTTTTGAAAAGCGCGGCGAGACTCGCGTATTTTCACGGCTTCGCGAAGGTAGTGTTCCATAAATCTGCTGCCCAAAGCCGGCAAAATGGCAAGCCTCCGCCGATTGCCTTCATCCCAAGGCTTCGGGCGGCTACCTGCTGCCGCTCCGCTTCGCAACACTTTTTAAGCAGCTTCTCCCTTCCAGATTTGTTGTTCTCTCAGCTTGCCATTGCCCTCTTTGCGCAAAGCGAAGGCAATCGCAATTTAGTTCGCATCCCTTACACCCCTACTCGAAAATAAATGACGTCGCCATCCTCAACTGTGTACTCTTTGCCCTCAATCTTTGTATAGGCAAGCTCTTTGGCGCGGGTCTCGCCGCCTGCTTCGATCAGCTTCTCATATTTTGTGACCTCCGCCCTGATAAAGTGTTTCTCAAAATCGGTATGAATCTTGCCTGCCGCCTGGGGGGCCTTTGTCCCGCGGCGGAGTTCCCATGCCCTGCATTCCTTCTTTCCCGCCGTGAAGAAGGTGATAAGTCCCAGCAGCTCAAAACTCTTTCGAATAACCCTCTCCAGCCCTGACTCCGCAATGCCGAGCTCAGAAAGGTATTCTGACCTTTCCTCATTGGAGAATTCCGCAATTTCAGACTCAATTTTTGCGCTGACCAGCAGGCACTCGTTCTCAGGCTCTGTTTTTGCGATATATCGGAATAGTTTTTCCGAATGCGCGTTGCCCCCTGAGATTTCCCCTTCCCCGACATTGGCCACGTACAGTATTTTTTTTGCTGTTAGAAGATTATGCAAAGAAAGGGCGGCCTGCTCATTGGCCGTGAATTCGGATAAATTGAGAAGCTTTCCTTCGTAGAGCCGATCCCGCGCCTTTTCGAGGGCGGACAGCTGAACCTTTGGTTCTAGGCCAGAGGAATGCTGCGCATTTTTTGACAAAGCTTTTATGCGTTTTTCAATGATTTCAAGATCTGAGAAAACAAGCTCGTACTTGATGGTCTCCGCATCGCGTACCGGATCAACTCCTCCGTCCGCGTGCGTGATATTGCTGTCGTCAAAACACCGCACCACTTCAAGAATTGCGCTCACATTGCGAATATGCGACAAAAACTGGTTCCCCAGGCCTTCGCCTTTGCCGGAATTTCGCACAAGGCCAGCAATGTCAACAAATTCAACTGGCGCAGCCACTTTGCTGAAAGTGTCGTACATTTCGCTAAGGCGCTCCAGCCTCGCATCAGGAAGGGCAACGACGCCGACGTTGGGATCAATCGTGCAGAACATATAGTTGTCCGCCGCAACGCCGGCGCCGGTCAGCGCGTTAAAAAGAGTGCTTTTGCCAACATTCGGCAGTCCCACAAGGCCAATCTTCAAAGTCTGCTCCTAATAATTAATCTTGCATTAATCAGCCTTATTATACCGCAAGTCCACAGGAATGGGAACCGCAACGCGCCAAATAGTTGGACTCCCTAGTTTGTAAACGAGCACGGGTGGTATAAAAAAGGAGCGCCCATCATAAGCTGAAACAGGGGGGGATTCGATGAACGTCACGAACATAACCATCAAGGAAAGGGGCCTGGCGCTCAAGGTTTTTGCACAGCATTCCTCCCAGCACTGCGAATTGGCGCTTGAGATTGCTTCAATGGCTTCTCTTCCCATCCAAACCGACCGCTTTGAAAGGCTGAAGCAGTCCTTTCGTGAAATTCGCAGCTATGCAGATCTTCTCTACCGAAAGAAAGTGCGAAGCCTTTCGGAACAGGCGATCACGGATTTCGTCATGCTGCGCAACATCACAGCCAATTTCAACCGCTGCACCATTGACTTAATCAGCGAGTTGGAGGCGGCATCCACGCAAAAGGGGGCAGAGCGGCTGCTGGTTTTTTTTATGCATGTCATCAGCGAGGAAAAGCAGATGCTTGAAGAGACATATGCGCTAAACCTTCCCTAAGAATCCAGAAAGCGGCGCCACTTTCCCGGACAGGCATAATGCCTGTTGCATAAAGGCTTGGATAGGCTATAATACTTCTGAGGTGCACAGAAGCAATGCTGGAAAGACTTGCAGGTATTAAGGAAAAATATGAAGATCTCAACCGGGAGCTTGAGGATCCGGACGCCGCATCCAATCAACAGAGGTACGCCTCACTGATGAAAGAGCGATCCGCCATGGAAGGCATAGTCGAGAAATATGACGAATATGCCAGCGTGCTTGCCCAGCTTTCAGACAATAAAGCCCTTATTGAGGAAGTGGACGACGAAGCTTTTCACCAAATGATCCTTGAAGACATAGCCTCCCTCACAGACAATCGGGCAAGGCTGGAGGACGAGCTCAAGGTCCTGCTGCTTCCGAAAGACCCAAACGACGAAAAAAATGTCATGGTTGAAATTCGGGCAGGCGTAGGCGGCGAAGAAGCTGCTCTTTTTTCTGGCTCCCTGCTGCGCATGTATGCGCGCTATGCCGAAAGGCGCCATTGGAAAGCCGAGATCCTCTCTTCTAACGAAACGGGCATAGGCGGCTATAAGGAAGCCGTGCTGATGATTTCAGGAAAAGGCGCCTACTCCCGCCTCAAATACGAGCGGGGGACACACCGTGTGCAGAGGGTTCCAGAAACCGAGTCGCAGGGCCGCATTCACACGTCTGCCGCCACTGTCGCTATACTTCCGGAAGCGGAAGGCGTGGAAGTGGAAATCAATAGCAGCGACTTGCGCATCGATGTATTTCGCTCTTCCGGAAACGGCGGCCAGTCGGTCAACACCACCGATTCGGCTGTGCGCGTCACGCATCTGCCGACAGGGATAGTCATCAGCTGCCAGGATGAAAAGTCCCAGCTCAAAAACAAGGACAAAGCCCTCAAAATACTCAAAGCGAAACTTTACGAGATCGAGCGCAAGCGCCAAGAAGACGCTATTGCCCAAAACCGAAAGAGCCAGGTCGGTTCAGGCGACCGCAGCGAGCGCATACGCACATACAATTTCCCGCAGGGCCGCGTCACTGACCACCGCGTCAACTTGACTTTGTACAAGCTCGAATCAGTACTGGATGGTGATATTGACGAGTTCATCGACACGCTCATCACAACAGACCAAGCGGAAAAAATAGCGCAGAGCGAATCCTGACAAAGCCCTCCCCCTCTGTCTGTTTTCATGGGATGGGCCTGGAGCGCTGCATAAAATGCCAATGCCGCCGCGCATTAGCCAAGAACGAGCAAGCGTGCATGGCTTGGTTTTGGCCGCTCTTTGCCAAAGCCGGCTGTTTCCAGATCTATTGCGCCCGGGCAAGAGGGCAAAAAAAATCCTGCCTCTAGACAAATGCAGGATTTTCCAGCAGTTCGGTGGCGGCAGTCTGCTTGATGTCTTCGGCGGCCGCCTCATATAAGTCAATTACATAGGCGATATTTTCCCAGCTGTAGTCAAGCGCGCGAAATTCGATAAGGCTGCCTTTTAAAAAGTTGACAGCAGTGTATTTTCCACATATTCGGCGCTGGTAGTCTACAAATTCCTCAAACGTCATCAGGGCTCCATCGGGCTTTGAGGAAGCAATCTGCCAAAAATCGACTTTGTATTTGTTATGGGAAAACCGGCTGCTGTCATAGCCTCCATGCAAAAGGCTTGAATAAAACCTCTCCTTTAAGGACCAGTCTGCCAGGAAATTTGCGTGTATGCCGCAATTTTCGTCCACAATAAAGTTGTCGTAACAGTCAATGATCCGCTTGATGTCCCAGTAGACTCTCGCCAAAATGTCTTTTGGCAGCGGGTTGAGGACTATCTCAATGTTGAAGTCCCTTTGCACTGTAATGTCGGGGACAAATTTGCCATATCCGCTGACAGCGGCGTGCAGTTTTTCCAGGCCGGTCTTGATGTAGCGGCTGTCGCACTCTCGGTACGATATGCCAAACTCAATTTCAAGCCCACAGCCAGGCTGGTTGAAAAACTCTTTGAACCTCTTGCTGTCGCTTTTCATCCAGAGGATTCTGCGGAAGGCAAGCATGTCCCATGCCCGCTTGCGGATAAAATGGCTGCGTGTATTGTTCAATACAAGCTCCTCCTGCCTTTAGTTTGACTAACATGCATGCCTGTCTTGCGCTGATTTGCCGTGCAGATCCAGAGTGGCAAAATTTGTGGCGCACGCTGGCGCGCCCGTTTCGTTTTTTGGCCAGCAAATTGTTCCCCAGCAATATGGTGTTACGGGCGACCCAAGCTTTCCTCTTTTCACCTGTAATCTGGCGAAAAAAAGAGACGCCTATAATTTGGCTTGTTTGTGGTTACAAAGGAAATGAAAAGGGTAAAGGAGTTTCTGCCTTAAATCAATAATATGCGAAACCAGTGCTTTTGTCAAGGGCGCCTATAAAGAATAAATTTATACCATTTTCTCTTTTTATCCATCAAGAATAGACAAATTCGTGGATATATTTATAGTATACAAGAACTGGTGTGGAAATAAAATTTTTATCGTATATTCAGAATTTTCAGTGTCTCCTGTCGAACCCTGTTTGGCGCATCAGCAAACAATCGAGTGAAAGCGAATTTTGCGCATCTGGCGCGCTGTTTGCTTTCGCATTTTGCGCTAGGCTCTTCCCCTTGCCCAGGAAAGTGCTTTCTTGCGCCAACCCCTTTTCTTTGCTACAATTGCAAAAAGTGCCAGAGTGCGGAAGGTCAGCTTGCCGCTCGGAGGCAGACAGCGCTCTCTTGCCGCCCGGCGGCAGCACTGCCTTCTCGCCTTCAGATCGGCAGCCTAGCCTTCCTATAAGTTCAGTGGCATGGGGAGAAAGAGATAAGTATGGCAGAAAAGACGCGAATGGTCGCTGAAATGGAAATTGATGAATCTGTCAGCCTCTCAAAATCCATTTCCCATTACGAGAATGCAAAGGTTCTCATCGACGGGGGCTACGAAGGGCAAAGGGCTCTGGTTGAAGTGCGCAAAAAGCGCCATGATCGCTGGGAAGGGAAAGTGGTGCGAACGCTTCGCCCTTCCCCTCTCGAGATTGAGCCGGCATGCCCGCATTTTGGAAAATGTGGCGGTTGCCGAGCCTTGGATCTCCAATATGAAAAGCAGCTCGAGATCAAGCAGCGCACTGCATCGCGCATCATAGCCCAAGCCACAAAAGACTGCGTTGTTGAGGGCATCCTCCCCTCCCCTCTCATCCACCGATACCGCAACAAAATGGAGTTCTCCTTTGGCGACGAAGAAAAGGGCGGGCAGCTCACCCTCGGGCTCCACGGCAGGGGCCGGCACCACGACGTTGTCTCAATTGGGCAGTGCCTGCTCTGCCCAGAGGATTTTTCTACTGTAGCCCGATACGTGGAAGAGTATTTCCGCAAGAAAGGCGCAAAGCCTTACAATGCCATGGAGCGCAAAGGCTGGCTTAGGCATCTCGTATTGCGCAGAAGCAGCGCATATAACGAGCTTTTGATAGGGCTCGTGGCGACGGGGGCAGAGCAGCTGGATGAGGAGGAGTTTGTCCGCTTCCTTTTGGGCATACCTACAGAAACAAAGATATGCGGCGTGCTTTTCACCAAGAGCGGGTCATTTTCAGATACTGTCGAAAAGGGCTTGTGGAAAATTCTGTATGGAAGGGGATTCTTTCGCGAAAATGTTGCCGGAATTGATTTTGAGGTGTCATTTGACGCATTCCTTCAAACGAACATGGCTTCCTGCACGCAGCTTTATGCGACAGCTTTGTCCTATGCGGGCGACTTGCAAGGCAAAACGGCTCTGGATCTCTACTGCGGTATTGGAACCATCTCCGAAGCGCTCGCCCAAAAAGCTGTTTATGTGCTTGGCGCCGAAATTGTGGAAACCGCAGTAATTGACGCCAAAAAGAACGCGATTGCCAATGGGATGAGCAATATTTCGTTTGTTAGGGCGGATGTAGGCGCTTTTTTGAAAGAGAGCTGGGGCGATTTTAGCCTATGTGTAGCGGATCCGCCTAGGGCGGGCATAGGGTTGGCTGCCTGCGAAAAAATTGCTTCGCTGGGCTGCGAGAGAATAGTTTATGTGAGCTGCAAGCCGTCTAGCTTTTCAGAAGACGCAAAATCGCTTGAAGGCATGGGCTATCGCGCAGAGAAAGCGACGCTGGTAGACATGTTTCCGCATACAGACCATGTGGAGATCGTTTCATTGCTGACAAAAATCTAGTGCGGCAGCGAAGGCAAAATTTGGGGAAATACATCGAAACGCGAGCCTTTCGAAAGTTCTGCTATGCAGGGCATTTGCCTTGCTTTTGGCATTAGGAAGCGCAGTTTCGTTTTCTGCTAGTTCTCCCCGTTCAGGCTCATCAAACGAAAGAAACATGTATCCGCGCAGCATTTCTGAAGCGCTGCCGCAAGCAGTGCTGGCTGCAGCCATACAATACGCCATGATAGGCAGCTGGAGGAGTCTTTACAAAAATTATAGACAAGTCAAGGAATAGGCGCTTTTGCTTTTGCAGGATAATAGCAGGGGCCCTTTTTTTTAAGAGCTGCGATAATGCGCACTGCAAAGAGAATAACCGTTATGAGGCGCTTAAGCGCCGCGTTTGCTCGTTTTGGCCAAGAAGATTGCCCTGCGCTGCAGCCTGGTTTTTTTGGCTCAAAGCAGCGCCGTTTTGCCCACTTTATCCTTCTCCCCTACATTGGCTGCAGCGCTTGCATCCATTTTCGCAGGGGAAGCCCGCGCTTGCCTTCAGAATAGCGCCGTCAATTGGCAATTTGCGGGCAGTCGAGTTTTAGCAAGCCTGAACGCATTGGCGAGCATTTTGCGCGCGCATGCGACATGGAAGAAAGGGAATTGAAATGTCAAAAATAAACTGTGTGATCAATATTGGGGCAGGGATTAATCACTTTGGAGCAGCCTCACGAAAAAAGCGAGCAATCTCGCGCTTTGCGCTGTATTGCCTTGCTACGTTGACAGCATTGCGCCTTCTGCACAGTGGAACCCATCACAAGTACAATGACAATATAGCAAATATTTAGTATATGCTGAGGATTTGACTTTTGTTTACCGAATGAAATATAATATATAATGTAATTTTACACTTGTTCGGCATGATTTTTCGCGCAGCGCATCGAAAAAGGCAGTATTTCTTCATTGGGCGCTAAAAACAGGCAAAGGTGGCTTTTTTGTTCAAGCTGAAATACGAAAACAAGCTGAATTTTTCGGAATGGAGCCGACTGCTATGCCGACAACTCCTAATATGCATTGTTATTATATTAGTGGGTGACTCAATAGCGTTTTTTTCTGAGCTTCCTAAACTAGGTGAAAACACCATTTTTGATACAGCTCTGTCAAATATTTTCATTCCTGCGGGAGTCGAACTCGCCTTCTTTGCTCTTGCGGCTTCCCTGACGCAGCTCTTTATCAAGAGAAACAGCCCATTTATGCAGGCCATCACAATGTGCTCGTTCACAATCGCAATATGCTACTATCTCGTGTACACGCATGATGGCCTGCATTCCATATATGCGGTTTTGGCCTTCCCGCTTCTGGTGTCTCTTGTCTATATTGACCGAAAACCGCTATTTTTCTCGCTAATATCTTGCATGATCATGTTTGTGTCTTTCGAAGCGATTATATTGCCCCGCAGGGCTGGATTGGAGGATTCGGTGCTTGCCTCCAGGGAAGTGGTTGCCACACTGCTCTTCCTCGTCGCATCTTACATAGCTTGCAACTCAATTCTTTTGGTTATTTCTCGCGTCGTCAACACAATGATTGTTAAAGACGAAGAACTTAAGCTGGACTCTTTTACGGGTTTGCTAAACCACACCGCATTTTACGAACGACAGGAGAAACTGATCGCCGAGCACCTCAAGCATGGATCGCGTTTTACCCTGGTGATTTGGGATGTGGACAACTTTCAGGATGTAAACGACAATTACGGCCATGAAACAGGGGACAAGGTCTTGCTGCGATTTGCTGAAATATTAAAGAAAATCATTGGACCAAACGACTTTGCCTTTCGCTACGGGGGAGACGAATTTGCCCTGCTCATCCGAAGAAATGCGAAAGAAACATACTCCATGGCCCTAAAAATTCGAGAACTGTTCTACGAGACTGTGCGCCGCTTAAACCTCGACGTGCAAGTGACCGTCAGCGCTGGTTTGTGCGAGTATGACCATAGCCTCTTCTTTGGCAGCAAAGAGTTCTTTCACGCAACAGACTCCGCCCTGTATGCAGCAAAGGGATCAGAGAACAAAGATCTGATCGTTTCCGTTCATACTCCAGTCTGGGAAGAAGATCTTGTGGAATACCAAACAAAAAGGGCGGCATTCTAGGCGAATTGGCAATCTCTCATTCCGTGAATCAGCCCGCAGCTATGGGCGTGCTTGCTTCCAGCGTGCCAGACATAGCTCTTGGCACTTAGCCTCTTTCAGTAAGCAAGAGCGCTTTTCTGCAATACGCTCTGAACGCAGCTTTTGGGGTGTTTTGCCTCAAGTCCGCATTGTGGCAAAACAAATCGCGCGCGTTTCCAGTGGCTATAGCGAAGCGCTTTTGCTTCTCCTGGCAGCCTCGCCGCCGCTAGCACGGATTCAAGCATTTTCCACATAAGACATCTAGCGCCTATTATAACTTGCATCGGAATGTTTGCTGTATAAGCATATTTTAGTTTGCGTGACATTTAGCTTAAAGCATGGCGCCCTGGCCAAGCGTTTCCAGCGTTTTGGAGACGCAGCATGTTTTGCGCATGAATCTTGCGTACCAATGCCGCTAAGGGAATTGCTTCTGTCAGCTAGGCGCGTTGCGGTCTTTAGTTCATTCAGCAATACTGGTGGAATCAAGCCTGTGCAAGCATTCCCACGTTCCGAAAAGATGCGCTCGCATTTTTTTTTAGCCTTTCGTAAAGAATAAAGATGTGTCATCGCTTCGCCCTCCACATTCCCAGCAGATTGGCTGATGGACATTACGGCAATAAGCCTTCCAAATCCTGGCTTTTTTTGGGGAGGACAGAAAAAATACCGCATCTCGCAAAGCTCTGCAGGAACTGCCTCCGACTGTGGCACGGGTTTGCGCAATCGTCGCGCGCGTATGCTCTGGCCCATTTCAAAATCACCTCTTCTGCCACTATGAAGAGTTTTGTAATTGCTCGAAGCGACAATCCGTGGCAGAGACATATGACTGCCATTTTCTCTTTTTCAGTCTTCCCATGATGGCTGGCTGGCACGAATTTCAGCCACAGGCATTAATCTCGCCTGCATTTTTGGGGTAGAGACTTAAGCAGTGGCGTACATTTCGACAAAGGGCTGGGCAAAAAGAGTGCCATCCTTATCCTTGGGTTATTGGGAATAAAACTGCAGGGAGGCAAAAGATGGCGCCCAAGGACAGGAAGCGCCTTTCGGAGGGGTTAGGCAAGCTATTGAGAGAGGCAGGGACAGCCGGCTTTATGCGCGCTGCGCTTGAGGGCGCGCCAAATGCATGTGCAGCCGAAGGCTGAAAACAGCGCCGGCGCCGCCAGCTGCGCGAGGGAAGCTATAGGCCCTCGTTTTTGGAGCCCAGGGGAAATGTCGGCAAGGCTCTGCTCTCTGCCATACAGGAGGCCTGCATAAACGGCGCAAGCACGCGGAAAGTGGAGAAGCTTGCTGAGAGCCTCGGCATAGGGATCGGC
>JAITGT010000013.1 GCA_031280495.1 Eubacteriaceae bacterium | reverse complement strand
CTTCCTATCCAGATCGCTTGCATCCTCGATACCCAAAGCACTTCGGCTTCTTTGAGTCTGTCTCGGTGGGTGGGGCGGAATATGGATTTGCGCTGGCTATGGAGATGGTCGACGCAAATCCAATCGTCCTAAAAGAAGCGTGGACGCGCAATATGCGAGAGGCGGCACTGCTCATTGGCACTGCTGTATACACTCTCAACTATACCAATTCCATCGGATATTACCATATGGACATTGAGCCGCGCAATTGCCTTATTGACGCGCAGAACCCTTACCAACTTTGGATCGTCGACTATACTGGGGCGATGTGCTCAGACTACTCTTCAGTCTCTATTTCTTACCCATTCATGAGGCAATACCCGATCTACCACCAGCACGTTCAGCTCAGGGCGCTCCTAAAAGCGATTATTGACAACCAGGAGAGTGCTGAGGCGCTTGAAAAAGTGGAACGCTACATTTCTGGCTATAAATCGCGGCCTGGCCAGCTAAAGGACTTTATCGGCCTTCTTGAGTGCTTAGGGTTTAGCCGATAGACGACCTAATATAGCCGATAATGGTCTCGACTGCCTCGGACAAATTGGAGCCTGTGCCTGACCGGCCAAAGAGCGCCATTGTGACGACGTATTTTTTTCCTCCGTGCTCAAAATAAGAGGTAAGCCAAAGGTTGTCCCTTCCCTTTGCGCCTGTTTCCGCTGTTCCTGTTTTGGAATAAACGTCATAAGACTCTTGAAAGCCGAGCCTGTCCGCCGACATCTTCATGCCGGCGGCAATTTTTTGCGCCTGCGCTTTTGTCAAAGGGGTGCCCAGCAGATCGGGCTTTGCCTCTTGCACCATTTTGTTCGCAGGATCTACAATTCTCTCAACCATGTAGGGGCGGTAGATTGCCCCGCCATTTGCGATGCACGCAGTTGCCATTGCAACCTGGGCCAGCGAAACTTCCGTCTCTCCCTGGCCATATGCGGTGACCGCTAGATCAAGGGGCGTGTCCACATTGAAAGATGAATTAATGCTGGCAAAATCCAGACTCAGTTTCTGCCCGAAGAAAAAATCCTTAAGACATTTTTCATATGCTTCGCGCCCAACCTGTTGGCTGGCATAGGCAAAGTATGTGTTTACGGAATAGCCAATGCCTCCTTTGAGCGCTACTTCGCCAAAGGCCGCCTGGGCGTGGTTCACTACGGTAAAATTCTCAATTTTGAATTGGCCGGTATCATTAAACACTTCGTTTTCCAGCCCAGCCCGCACAATGGCGGCAGCAGAGACGATCTTCATCACCGATCCGGGTATAAACGAAGCTGTCGCCTTGTTCACAAAGCAGTCAGTTGACAGAAGCTCTTCGTAGTTTTTGTCAATGGACTGGGGGCTGTAGCTGGGATTGGAGAGCATTCCGAGGATCGCGCCGCTCTCTGCGTCCATGACGATGGCGGCCCCCTTCACCTCGCGGTTCATGGCATCAGCCATTGCCTTCTGCAGATTGGCGTCCAGCGTCAGGACAAGGCTGTTTCCCTCTGCATGGCGAGGCGAGGAATAAACGAGGGTGTCGTCGTATAAGTCTTCAAGCCCGCTGATGCGGCCGCTTGCCTTTGAATAGTACCCAATAAGGGGTTGGTAAAGATCGCCGTCAAGGTAGGCGCGCACGCCTGTTTCGCTGTCGTTCCAAACAAGCGCCGTCATTGAGCGATCGTAAATCTTGCCCCGTATGTTTGTGTTGCGAAATGTTTCGGCGATCGTCGCTTCCCTGTACTCAATCTTTGAAGGCGCTGCATAAACGCCAAAAGCCAAAAGGCTTGCCAGGACAGCGAAAATTGCCATAGCATTATAAATTCGGCTGCGGAGTTTCTTCGATGACATTGGATTTCTTCTCTTCTGATGCTCTTTTTTGGTTAAATTGGTTAATGCGAAATATCACTGCTGCCATAAGCGTGCAGATAAGCAGGGATGTGGAGCCTCTGCTTAAGAAAGGAAGCGTGTTTCCAGAAAGCAGGAAAACAGTCGTGCTTCCGGCTATCTGAAAACATGCCTGCAAAAACAATGTCGTGGTTAGGCCAAACACGATGCCGCGGTTTAGGGAGTCTTTTGTCTCAGTCGCAATCTTCAGGGAGACGAGAGCGTAAAAAAGATACAGCAGGACAAGGAACAAGCCAAAAGCCATCCCATACACCTGAACAATCATGGGAAACACCATGTCGGACTCTCCGACGGGCACCCGCACAAAATGCAGGCGGTCAGATCCCCACATGCCGCCTGCGTTCATGGCGCGAAGGCCATGGTAAAGCTGGTATCCGCTGTCTTCAATGTCCTCGTCAAAATGCCTCCATATTTCAAAGCGCTCTTCAATTTTTGCAAATTGATTGGAAAAAAATGCGCTGGCGGCATTGTCTGCAATTTGCGAATACAGAAATACTAGCCCTGCCAAAATAAGGCACACCGCAACAAGCACAAACAGCACTCTCAGAAGATAAAGAGTGCGCGATATATAGGTTAGCATAATGATCAGGTAAACAGCGAGCATGATAAAGATAGATCCGAATTCGCCCTGCATAATGAGAAGAAGCGCGCATGCCCCGCTCAGGACGATTGTCATGGCAATCTTTTTTTCCTCGGAATACTTCTGATTGTTAAGAATAGTGCTAAGCGAAAAGACATAAAGGAACTTGGCAATCTCCGAAGGCTGAAAAGTGATGCCCCAAAGAGTCACCCAGTTATCAGAAACCATGCTTTCGTTGTGCCTATATGACTCATACAGTGTAAGCAGGTATGGCGCAAGAGTCAAAAAATGAAGCACCCATACAAACAGGCTGTAATTAAGAAGCATGCGGTAGTATTTGTACAGAGCGGAAACAGCGATTGCGAGGGCGATGGCCGCTATGACTGAGAGGACGCTCAGCCTCTGGTTATAGAAATAAGCGATCACCGACTGTACAGCCAGCCCAGCCATCGCCAAAAAAGCGGGCACGAACAAAACGAATTTTCCCTTCGCGTCCGCTTCGCACGAAAAAATCGATGCGAATGCGATGATAGCGGCAAATGCAGGCAAGGCTGACAGAAATTTTAGGAATGCGCCATAAAGGGCGCAGTGAATTCCAAAGACAATAGTTATAATTATAAGCGCTACGGCCTGAGCCCTGTTGCGCCGAAAACGAATCGCTTCCAGCAATTCAACTCCCCCATCCAATATAATGCCCCGCATCATTTACAGGCCCTGCCCAGCTTCCAAGACTTTTAGGGCAACCTTTTTGTTGTTTGTGAGCAAAAACTCTTCTCCATTTGACAATATATGCCCCGGTTTCATGGGTCGGCGTTCGCCGACAGAAAAGACGGAGTCTTTTGCTGCAGCTATGTAGTCCATGCGAAATGTCTTGGATTCAGGATCGTAAGTAATTTTAACGTGGCTTGGCTCAATGTAAAACACTGGAATCACTACATCACAGCTTTCCCCCCGCCCAATGACAAGCCCCTTGCCGTCTGCTTCCCACTCCACTTCCGTTACGGTTCCGTCGCTTTTAATCTCAGCTCGAAACAGCGGCCTTTCAAGATGGCTTTCAAGGCTTTCTTTATAGCCGGGAAGCGGCGTGATTTTCAAAGAAACCGTTCTAGTCAGCCATACAGTGGCCTCTACTCCTGGCCGTATTTTGTAGCGATCTGTCTTTTGGTGCTTTGATCCGCCCTCTGTGACCATAAAGAAGCTGTATTTAGACGAAGCGTTGACGATTTCAGCCACGCCATCCTCATTTTCCAGAATGTCCAAATGGTGGGCTGACACAGTCTCTTCCTTAAATCTGTAGTCCATGCCTGGCCCTCTGCCGATGGCAAAGGGGATTTTCTTTATGACAAAAGCCGCACCGACTCCACCGTCGCTTGTAGCGACGGCCTTTAGCAGCCCAGCCGCTTGAAGCGACACATCTGTGGCTCTGTCGGTCTGCGTCTCCTGATCATACTCAATCTTCTTTATCTTTAGCTGGAAAGGGAGCTTCCCCTTAATGTTTTTCCATGGGATTTTTTTTATCTTTGATATGCTGTCTGAGAAGACAAACAGCCCTCCCATTGCCAAACAGACTGCTAATAGCGCAACTCCCAATTTCTGCCTCCTGCCATTAGTTTTCACATTCAATGCGCCGAAAGATGCTGTTTGCGCTCTTCTTTTGGCGCCCGGAGCCCATTTGCCGAATCCGTCAAATTATTCCGGCTTTAGACCGGAACCGGCTATGCCAAAGACATCATAACACATAGGCATAGTTATTAATGATGGTTTTGGCGAATCGCTTATGCGCACTGGCAGGCTCGGCGAGCAGGAGAAACACTTGTTGGCAATTGCGAAAAATGGCAGCGGCGCACTGGTAATTTGCACCCATCAAAGAGGGATAGTTTCTTGTTGGATTAATGCGTATTATGACAGTCTATGTCTTGTACCGTGGTACAATCTGGATAAGAGGTGACGCGAATGCAGATGAATCGTCTTTATGAAATTGTCTACTTGCTCTTAGACAGAAGAGTTATGACATCGGATGGATTGGCAAGGCATTTTGGCGTTTCCACCAGAACGATCCTTAGAGACATTGAAAAACTCGCTAGTGCCGGCGTTCCACTCTACACACAGAGAGGAAAAGGCGGCGGAATATCCATCCTTGAGGGATTTTTGCTTGAGGAGACGCTGGAGGCGGAAGAAGAGCAAAGCAACAGGATACTACAGGCATTGCAAGGGCTGTCGGCTGGCGGGGCTTACGAAAACAAAGAGGTCATCAGCCGCTTTCAAGCCCTGTTTCAAAAAGGGCATTCGGATTGGATTGATGTGGATTTCTCCCGCTTTGGGAAAGACAGCGGAAAATTCCAAACACTCAAAAACGCCGTCATCCAACACCAGGAAATCGCGTTTTCCTATGCCCATCCCTTGAGTGGCGGCATTGTCGAAAAGAGGGCGTGCCCTCTTCGCCTCACCTATGCTTCATCCGCTTGGCTTCTCGAAACAAGGGTGCGAAAAACAGGGAAGATAGAGTCATTCGAAATTTCAAGAATGCGCGGCATCGCTGCGACTGGCAAAATTTTCGATGAATTGGGCAGCACTGCTGTTGGCAATGCGCCCGCTATAGTGAGCGAGACCGTTCGACTTAGGCTCCTTATCAACAAAGAAGCGGCTTGGAGAGCCTACAGTGATTTCGAAGCGGAATGCATCGCAGAGTGTGAAAATGGAGATCTTGAAGCATCTGCCGATGCCGTTAATGACCCGGGACTTGTTTCCTATCTCTTGTCATACGGCAAAAGCGCCAAAGTTCTGGAACCGGAAAGCGTCGCCTATGAAATTGCCCGCCAGGCTGAACTGATTGCGGGTGCATATGGTGACTTAACGTTTCATTAGCTATGGGCTAAGCTGCATTACTGGTGAGGAAGATATAGCCGACCAGCAATGAAGCAAGAGAGAAAGCTGCTGTTTGCATGAAAAATGGGGTTCAGACAATAAGAGGCTGCCATGTGGCTGGCTGTCTCCCAGAGCTCGGCAGGGAAGTTCTGGCCCTCTTTGTAAAAAAACTGGGAGCCTTTGCCCAAAGAACGCGCGAAAATCCGCAATGGCGCTTTTTCGCGCGATACGCTGGCAAAGGTTTTGGCAATAGCCAACAGTGAAGCAGGCTCCGGCAATAAGGCTGCGTCAAATGCCATGGTCATCTTAGCCATGCTTTGCGAATTGCAGCCATGCTCCCTGGGAAGCTCCAGAACCTTTCTCCATTAGGGCGCAATCTGCTCTCTGCACTCGCAGCGGAAGTGGGCAAAGCTTGCTTCCGCTGGCATGGCGCCATTAAGCTCAAGGAGCTCGGGAATAGTGTTGCGCACTCGCTCTTTCAGCGCATCAAGCGATCTGGGCTCAAGCGCTAGGCCAACGACGCTTTTGCTTGTCGCCGCCACCACACCGCTTCGCTGTCCCCAATAATATCCACGGAACGCTTTACCATTCTTGGCCTCCATCAGCCAAAAATGACCTAAGCACAAGCGATTCCCCGATTCATGGGGTTCATGCAAAGAGCGCTATTAGCAATTTAGGAGCTATCGGCTGCGGACCAAAAGTGGCTTTAGTTTCTCAGGCAAAGACCCCTTTTCTCAAAGCTAAACGCAAAATAGAGCGTGTCTCACATTGCTTTTATACCACTCCGATTCGCAAACGCGCGCATCAAGAAGAGCTTAGCAGCTTTTGCTGTATTGGCGCACACAGACCCGGCCCTCAATCCGTTAACGCGTACGTCCGGCCCTATAGGCATTGCGACTGCCTATGCGAGCTGCTTGCCCTCTTCGGGCTTTAGGCTGCCTAACTTCAAGGCTTGCTCTTTTACGATCCCGAATGCTCTTCTTCCATATTCAGCGTCATATAGAGCCTGGTTTATAGAATTGGGCGTAAAACCTCGCCCCTCGTGGGCGAGGATGTAAGCCCAACCTAGAGTTTTGCGGATTCTATAGCTATTCGCGAAATCTCTTTTGGCCTTCGATATACTTCTGAA
>JAITGT010000066.1 GCA_031280495.1 Eubacteriaceae bacterium | reverse complement strand
CTAAAGAAATGCTTGATATGGCAAAAGAATACAAAAACAGCCTCACCAGCGCCATATAGCAGGAGGTAGCACAGCATGGGCATATTTGTTCCAGATCCAGAAAAACTCTACACATTTTGCGATTATGAGAATTGGCCGGCGGACGCAGGATATGAGCTCATTGAGGGAAAGCCGGCAAAGACGGCAAAAGCGGCGTTTGCGCACCATCGCGCCGCTCACAGGATCCACAACCTGTTTGGCAGCTACCTGTCCGCAAAGGGGGGGGAAGCTTTGTACCGATTCGACGTGCGCCTGAAAGGGAAAAGCGGGGACTGTGTTGTGTGCCCAGACGTGCAGATTGCCTGCAATGCGCAAAGCATTGGCGAAAGCTTCGTTTCGGGCGCGCCGGACCTTATTTGCGAAGTCGCTTCTCCAGAAACAGCTGTGCGCGATTTTTATGACAAGCGAGTCATTTATGAGGCAAACGGCGTCAAAGAGTACTGGACTGCAAGCGTAAGCGATCGCTTTTTGCTGGTCCTGGTGCTTGAGGAAGGCGCATATAGGCAGGCTGGAATCTACTTCAGCGGGGAGGCAAAATCCCCAACGTTTGCCGGCCTCTCTGTTGAGGTCGACTCCCTGTTTGTCTAGCTTTGCCTTGCCCAACAGCCGGAGCGCCTGGCGCCGAGGCGCCAGAAAAGAAGGGAGGCGGCGCTGCTGCGCCGTGTTTAATGGAAAAAATTGCTAGTTTTCAGGTCGATCACACCAAATTGGAGAAAGGCCTTTATGTAAGCCGCATCGACTCGCTTAACGGGGCTGTCGCGACCACCTTTGACATAAGGATGAAAAAGCCAAACCAGGGCGACTATTTGTCTACGGCCTCCTTGCATACGATTGAGCATATTGGAGCAACCTACTTTAGGAACTTAAAGGAATTCAAAGACTCTATTATATATTTTGGCCCGATGGGCTGCCGAACCGGGTTCTACCTCGTGCTTTTCGGAGAGCGCTCTCCATCGGAGATCGCTCCTGCCGTTGCAGGCATGTTCTCCTTTATTGCCTCCTTTGAGGGCGACATACCAGGCGCAAGCGAAATAGAGTGCGGCAACTGGAAAGACCAGGATCTCAAGGGGGCAAAGCAAGAAGCGAAGGCATACCTGGGCGTGCTTTGGGCGCTTGCTGAAAAAGCGGAAAGATCAGACTAAGCCTGGGAGGTGGGCATGGCGTCAAGCGTTTTCGACATCGTTGGCCCCGTTATGGTCGGCCCGTCCTCATCGCACACGCTGGGGGCTGTGCGCCTCGGAAGTTTTGTCCGCCAGTTTGCCTCGTCTGGCATACGCCAGTGCACTGTAACGCTTTATGGGTCCTTTGCCATGACATACAAAGGGCACCGAACGGATATAGCCATAGTTGGAGGGCTCATAGGCATGCGCTACGACGATGAGGCGCTTAGAAACGCCTTTAAACTGGCAGAATTGATGAGTTTTGATTGTTCATTCAAAATTGATTCGTCTGGAGAGCATGCTGGAAACGTCGCGTCTTTTGACTTTGAGACTCAAGAAGGCGAAAAGCACGCGGTCTTTGGGGAGTCAGTGGGGGGAGGGCGAATAAACATCTTTGAAATCGACGGAATGAGAGTGGATATAAGCGGCGAATACCACACGCTCATCACAGTCCATCGCGATATTTTTGGCATGCTCGCCAAGATTGCGCTTGCCCTTGCAGACGTGCAGGTTAACATCGCTTTTCTCAAGCTTTACCGGGAGGAAAAAAACGAAACGGCAATTCTTGTCGCCCAAACGGATGAGGAGACGCCCGCTTCGGCCCTAGAGAAGATCCGATCGCTTGAACATGTCTTTAGCGCCACCGCTGTAAACCCGCTTAGGTAAGGAGGGGACCGTGAGACTGCGCTTAGCTGCCGACATGCTAGCGATTGCTGATGCCGAAGGGATTGGGCTGCCCGACGTCATGGCGCGCTATGAAGAGGAAAATACAGGCTCTCCGCCAGAAGAGACAATGAAAGGAATGGCCTCGCTCTGGGCTGTCATGGAAAAAAGCGTGCGCGCCGCTTTTGAAAATCCAGAGGCAATTGAACTGCAAATCACGGAAAACGACTCCCTAAAAATGAGCAGCGCCTTTGGCAGGCGAGGCTCGCTGCTTGGAGGCGCATACTACAGCGCGATGATGTATGCGCTGTCTGTCTCTGCCCTCAACGCCTCCATGGGGCGCGTGGCCGCATGCCCCACGGGCGGCTCGTGCGGCGTGGTCCCCGGATGCCTTGCCGCAGCTAAAGAAACAGGCGGTTTTTCGGACGCAGAAATTGCTCGGGCCCTGTTGGCAGCCTCGGCTGTTGGGCTCGCCATTCAGGAAAATGCCACTCTGGCAGGCGCGATTGGAGGGTGCCAGGCAGAAATTGGCTCTGCGGCGGCCATGGCTGCCGCAGCCGTTTGCGAGCTGTTTGGCGCAGGTGCGCGCGCGGCTTTTGAAGCAGCGGCTATCGCATTAAAGAGCCTTATGGGGTTGGTATGCGACCCGGTCGCCTCGCTCGTCGAATCTCCCTGCTCAAAGCGCAACGCAACGGCCGCCTGCCTTGCCTTTGGCGCAGCAGAAATGGCAATGGCCGGCGTGCAAAGCGCCGTGCCTTTTGACGAGGTTGTCGGCGCCATGGATTCGGTGGCAAAGAAAATGCCTGCTGAACACAGGGAAACAAGCAGGGGAGGCATAGCCATATCGCCTACAGGGCTCGCGCTTGCCGAAAAAGTCTTTGGCCGGCAATGGCGCCAGCCGTAGGAAGGGATGGGGGGCAGCGCTAACAATTGCTGACACAACCCCCCTTTTTTTGACTTTTAGTTTTTTGTGCAAAACAGTAAATGCGTTATGTTTTCACTTTATTTTTCATTTTTGTTATAATTATAGTTGAATATCACTTCAATAATGTCTTTAGTTTTATTGGATTAAATCAAGATATACAGAAATCCTTTTGAGTGCGGCCATAGTCAATAACAGGCATGCTATAATATAGACAGCTTTTGCAAACTTGAATGGCTGGCTATTGGCCCGCTAAAGGGGGAAGCCCGTGAAATATCGCTACGAGCAAAAGTACCTGCTCAACGCGCTGTCGTCTGCACGCCTAAAAAGCGTCTTTGGCGCGGTTCTTGAGAGGGACAATAGCGCTGGCAGCGCTATGCCATACACAGTGCGAAGCCTTTATTTTGACGACGCGCGCAACACAGACTACTTCGCCAAATTCGCTGGGCTCAGCGAACGCAAGAAATACCGGCTCCGCTACTACAACGGAAATGACTCCTTTATTCGCTTTGAAAAAAAGCGAAAGTCAGGCCTTCGCGCATACAAAAGGCAGGCAGAGGTCAGCCGAAGGCAAGCGGAAGCAATGGTGCGAAAGGAATTCGGGCTATTTGCCGATGCGGGATCAAGCCTTTTGAGAGAGGCGTTTTTATACGATCGGCAGCATGCGCTTTCTCCGGCGGTCATATGCCAATATCGCCGGGAAGCTTTTGTGTACCCCGTGTCGAATGTGCGCGTCACATTTGACGCTGAGCTAAAAACTGGGCTTTCAAGCACGGATTTTTTCAGCCAGTCCATGTGCCTTGTTCCTGCGGCAGCGGCTGGGCAGGTTATTTTAGAGGTAAAGTATGATGAATTCTTGCCAGAATTCATCCAAAACATGCTTGTGGGCCCGGACGTTGCATGGCTTTCTGTCTCAAAGTATGAGCAATGCCGCAAATTTATACAATACAACAGCTGGGAGGTTTTGACTTGAGTTTAAAAGACTTGCTCAAGAAGAGTGTTTACGATCAATACCTTTCCTCTTCATCTGAAATTTCCGTGAGCGTTCTTCTCATCACCCTTGCGGTGTGCTCTGTGCTTGGGCTGTTTCTTTTGTGGATCTACAAATTCACTTTCAAAGGGGCAGTGTACAATGCGAGCTTTTCTGTTTCGCTGCTGCTTACAGGGCTCGTGACGAGCCTGGTCATTCTCCCCATTTCCTCTAACCTGACTCTATCTCTTGGCATGGTCGGCGCCCTTTCCATCGTCCGCTACCGAACGGCTGTGAAAGATCCGCGCGACATCGCATACATGTTTTGGGCAATCGGCATCGGAATTACCTGTGGGGCGGGATTCTTTCTTGTCGCAATTGCCGGCACGGCTTTTATCGCCATTGTTATGGTCACATTTTACATAGCCTCCAACAGCATGCCCGGTGGCGAGCCCTGCATAGGCGTCTTTCGCATTTCAGGCCAGGCGGCAATCACCGACTTAAAGAAAGCGCTCAGGCGAATGGACGTGAAGTCTGTCGTGTATACCGACGAATACATAGAGCTGACGGCTGAATTGCCCAAGATGCCGAGCGACGCGTTGCTCAGCGAGCTGCGCAAAGCCTCCTACATCTTTACAATGACTTTTGTCAAATACAACGGCGACTACGCGATCTGAGGCGACAAGGAAAAGCCAATTGAACAAGAAACAGCTGCATGCCATTCTCACCCTGCTCTTTGCCATCGCAAGCCTTGCCGCCATAAGCCTGACGGACGCAGGCGAGAACAAGGTAAACCAAGAAATTGTGTTTAACGAAGTTCTGACTGCCAACACAGAGCTTTACACTGGGCGCGATCGGGCTTACTACACATGGATTGAGCTCAAGAACATCTCAAAGAACGCCGTAGATCTGTCCAATTCATACCTCTCAGACGAAGCAAACAACCCGCTAAAATTTGCAATGCCCAATGTTTCTGTGGAGCCAGGCGCAGTTTTGCTCATTTACTGCTCTGGAAAATTCACGCAGCAGTATGGGGAACTGCACGCGCCTTTTGAGCTTGACGCCGTCCCCCAGACGCTGACGCTGACAAAAGACGGAGCAATCCTTTCACGCCTTTCCGTGCCAAAGCTGGACAGGAATATTTCTTATGGCTTTGACGGGATCAATTCTTACGCCTATTACCTTCAAGTAACGCCAGGCGCGGAAAATTCCAGCGTGCATTTTTCGTCAGCGGCAGAGATTGGGCTTGTTGCCAAAGAGGGCTTTCCTGTCTTTATAAATGAAATTGCAGCCAGCAAGCAAATGTCTGTCTATGACGAATCAGGCCGCTACGAAGATTTCATTGAGCTATATAATGATTCGCCCGAAGATGTAAGCCTGACGGGTTTTTTCCTTTCAGACGAGAACTCTGTTTCCGCAAAATATATGCTGCCAAACGCCACTGTTCCTGCCAAAGGGTATCTGCTCGTTTTCGCTGCCGGCTCGAACGCGCCGCAAGGCGCGGCCACGATTCATCTTCCATTCAAAATGTCGGCGGGAGAGCATGTCTACTTTCACAACGAGAGGGGCGCCCTGGTGGACTCAGTCGCCGTTCCAGCGACATCCGACAATGTTTCTTATGGAAGAAGCAAGGATAACCGGGCGAAGTGGCTTTACTTTCCGGCTCCAACGCCAGGGCGCGAGAACAGCACCATCGGATTGGAGACAAACGGGGAAGCGGAAATTATGAAGGGATCCAGCATTGTCGTAAATGAAGTATTGACATCCAGCCTGTCTGGCCCAATGGATGCCTATGGCATGCGCGAGGACGTCATTGAGCTTGCAAACACCTCTTCGGAAGACGTTTCCCTTTACGGCTACAGCATTTCCGACAGCCGATCTCAGGAAAAATGGGCTTTTGCCGAGAGCGACATGATCAAAGCGGGAGGCTATTTGCTCCTTTTTGCTTCGGGCAGGGGGGAAAAAGACGCAAAAGGCGTTTTGCACGCGAATTTTAAGCTTTCAAAAGACGCAGACTCAGTGTACCTTTTCCGAGACGGAATTCTTGTCGACGCCCTTTCTTACGGAAAAATGCGCCCAGATATCTCATATGGGCTTATTAGCCCCAGGCGAAAGGCCCTTGCCTATTTTGACATTCTGACTTTTGGCAAGCGAAACGCCTCCGCCTACTTTACAGGCTTTTGCCCCCCTCCCAAATGCAGCCTGGCGAGCGGTTTTTACAGCGAGGCCCAGAGGCTTGAATTAGCCTGCGCATTGGATGGGGTAGAAATTCGCTACACAACAGACGGCAGCGATCCAACTTCCTCCTCCAAACTGTACACGAGCCCCGTTACAGTAAAGGCAACGGTTGCGCTTCGCTTTGCCGCTTTTCGCGAGGGGTGGCTGGCAAGCGACCCAGCAGCACAGACATTCGTTTTTGGCAAAGACGTGCACGGCTTGCCAGCCGTCTTTATGTCCGGCGACAGCGACGAGATTTTTCGCATCTACAATGGCCCAATTGGCTCAGAGGATCGGGCCAAAGCAAACATCGAGCTTTTGGAACCAGGCGGAGGAGGGTTCTCTGAAGGGGCGCTGATTCGCAAGCATGGCAACATGTCGAGCCTGGAGCCGCAAAAATCATTTGCTATTTCCTTTCGCGAAGAAGCAGGGGCCAAGGAACTCGTCTATCCGCTGTTTCCAGACGATCCAAGCGCGCCAAAGTCCTTTCGCTCTTTTCTCCTGCGCACAAGCGGAAACGACTGGGATGACCTTAAGTGCAAGGATGGCATGATTGCGATGCTTGCAGCATCCAAGATGGACGTGGACACGCAGTCATACCGCCCGGCTGTCCTCTTTATCAACGGGGAGTATTGGGGCGTCTACAATATTCGAGAGCAGCAAAACGAAGACTACCTGTTTGCCCATCATGGCATCGACCCCAACAATGTTGACATCATCAGCTTTGGGCATGGCATTCACGAAGGGGGCTACGAAGCCTACGACGAGCTCATTTCCTTTGTCAAAAGCAATGACTTAAACGATCCCAAGAACTGGCAAGCCCTTCAGGGCCTTATGGACGTGAACAATATGATAGACACATATCTTTGCCATATTTACTACAGCAACTTCGACACCGTCAACATTAAGTGGTACAGGGAGAGAAAGGAAGGCGCAAAGTGGCGCTGGCTTCTCTACGATCTGGATTATGCTTTCTATGTGCCAAGCCAGAACAACCTGCTCCTCATCACCAACCCATCCGGGCATGGGGTAAACAACTACTTTCCGTCCACGCTCATTTACAGCTTGATGAAGTCCAGGCAATTTCGCAGCCTGTTTCTGGAGCGGCTGTCCGCTTACTGGGGCAATATTTTTAATTCAGACGAGATCTTTGCCATGTTCGACGATGTTTACGATACAATAAAGCAAGAGCTTCCTGACAACTTTCGCCGGTGGAAAATATCTTTCTCCCACCACAAGGACGAGTTGGAGACGTTCGACGATTTTTTGAGAAAAAGGCCGGAAATGTTCCGCTCAATGGCAAAAAACTACTTTGGCCTGACAGCGAAAGAGCTGAACGAGCTTTTGCCCAGCCAGACTGTAACCCACAAAAAACTGTCATTGGACAAAAGCGTGTTCCGGAATTAGTGAAAATGGGAAAAATTGTGACGGAAGTGGAGCCGGGCTCCCTAGCTGAGCGATATGGCATAGCTCCAGGAATGGTACTGGAAGCGATAAACGGAATGCATGGATTTGATGTGCTTGACTACATTGAGGCATGCGGCGAGGAGGTTGTGCGCTTTGAGTTTAAGGGCATTGGCGAGCTCGCCATTGAAAATGTCTATGGCTGCACTATGGGGCTCGCTTTCGCAAACGCCACAATCCAGCCTTTAAAGCAATGCAAGAACCGCTGCGTATTCTGTTTTGTCGATCAGCTGCCAAAAGGCCTGCGCAAAAGCCTGTATGTGAAAGACGATGACTATAGGCTTTCTTTTTTGTCTGGAAACTATGTCACACTGACGAACCTGCTCGATTGCGAAATAGATCGAATAATCAAAATGGGGCTAAGCCCTTTATATGTTTCCGTTCACGCGACAGATCCCTCCCTGAGGGAAAAAATGCTTGGCAATAAGCGGGCGGGGGGCATTCTTAGCATGCTTTCCCGCCTGGGGGAAGCGGGAATCCGCCTAAACCTCCAGTTCGTACTATGCCCTGGCTTAAACGACGGGCAGGCGCTCATTGACTCTTTTGAAAGCCTAATGCCCCTCATGCCATTTATTGACTCGGCCGCCTGCGTTCCTGTGGGGCTGACAAACCGCCGCAAAGGCCTTTACCCTCTCCGCCTCTATCGGCCCAGAGAGGCTGCGGGCGTTCTATTGACGGTGGATCGCTATCGCCGCCGCGCTATGGCGGCATGCGGGCGGGCTGTGTTTGCCGCATCGGACGAATTCTACCTGCTCGCCGGAAAGAAGCTGCCCAATGAAAGCTATTATGAGGGCTACCCTCAATACGAGGACGGGGTTGGCGTCGCCGCGAGCTTTCTCAAAGAAGCAAAAAGACAGGCAGATCTGGCATCTGGCCGCGATTTTCGGGGCTTAGACGCAGCGCTTGCCACCGGCGTGCTTGCCTATCCCCTCATTGGCATAATTGCGCGCCGCTTTGAGAGGCGCGCCGAGAACCTTCGCCTCGAAGCAGTCGCTGTGCCAAACGCGCTCTTTGGGGCGGGCGTGACAGCGGCCGGCCTTGTGGCGGGGGAGGATCTTGCTGATCGGATAGGCGCCATCAGGCAGCCAGAGGTGATCATTCCCTCCTGCATGCTGTCGGACGAAGGCCTGTTTCTGGACGGCCTTTCTGTCGAAGGCCTGCAGAAGAAAACAGGAAAGCGCGTCACAGCCGCCCCCTTTGGCGGCTCCGGCCTTTTGGGCGTGCTCATGGGCCTAAGGCCCAAGAAAGGTGGAATGTGATATGCCGCCAAAAGCGCGCTACATTGCCCTTGTAGGTAGGCCAAACACGGGGAAGTCCACCCTATTCAACCGCCTGGCAGGCAGGCGCATCTCTCTTGTGGACGACATGCCGGGCGTGACAAGGGATCGCGTCATTGCAGAGGCAATCTGGCTTGGGCAGCCTTACTACGTCATTGACACAGGGGGCATTGAGCCTGACTCAAGAGATCCCATTCTGCAGCAAATGCGCAGGCAGGCACTCGTCGCCATGGAAATGGCGGACGCGATCGTTCTTGTCGTAGACGGCCGCGAAGGGGCAACCGCATCAGACATGGAAATAGCGGATATGATTCGCAAGCGTGGCGCAAAGGCGGTCGTTGCGGCAAATAAGCTTGATGATCCCAGCATACGCACTAAGGCTTACGACTTTTACTCCCTCTCCCTTGGAGATCCCATTGCCATTTCAGCAGAGCATGGCATGGGGATAGGGGACATGCTGGACAGCGCCTTCGAAATCATGGGCGGCGGCAGGGAAAGCGCCGAAGAGCCAGGCGCAAGGCGCATAGCCGTTGTCGGAAAGCCAAATGCCGGCAAATCCACTCTTGTCAACCTTCTTTGCGGGGAAGAGCGCGTCATCGTGGACGAGAGGGCTGGCACAACGCGCGACGCAGTGGATACCGCCTTTCGCTACAACGGCGAAGAGTTCACGCTCATTGACACGGCAGGGCTAAAAAAACGAGCGAAGGCAGACAGCCCAATTGGCTACTATGCTTCGCTTCGCGCGGCAAAAGCCATCGAGAGAAGCGAGCTATGCCTATTCCTCATTGACGCAGCGGCTGGCGTGACTGAACAGGACACAAAAATCGCATCCCAAATTCTTGCGTCCCAAAAGGCACTCGTCATTGTCGTCAATAAATGGGATCTGGTCGAAAAAAGCGCGAACACGATGGCGGAGATGGAAAAAACAGTTCGATCCTTCCTTTACTTTGTCAATTTTGCCCCCATTGTGTTTATTTCTGCCAAAGAGGGCAAGAGAATGGATCGGCTCATGGCCGCGGTGGAAAAAGCGTTTGAAGGCTACACGCAGCGCGTTTCTACAGGGCTTGTCAACGAAGCTGTTTCCATGGCGCTGTCCATGAACCCGCCCCCGTCAAAAGGCGGGCGCCACCTAAAAGTGTACTACGCGTCGCAGGTCGCAGTGTCTCCGCCTAAATTTGTCTTCTTTGTCAACGATGGATCACTGATGAACAAGCCCTACGAGAGATATATGGAATCTAAGCTGCGCGACGCGTTTGGCTTTCCTGGGACCCCTCTCAGCCTTGTCTTTCGGACGCGCTCGGGCGAAGGGCAGTAGGGGGGCAAAACAATGCCATTTGACGGATTGACGCTCCAAAGCGCCCTGGCTGAAGCCAAGGCCGCATTGCTTGGAAAAAGGGCGCAGCGCATCTATCAGCCCCTTCAAACAGAGATTCACGTTCATTTTGGCGGAAAGCCCTTTTTGCTGCTTTCATGCTCCTCTGAAACAGCGCGCGCTTCCCTTGGCCAAAAGAGCCCTGAATACCCCCAGAACGCTCCGGCATTTTCGATGGCGCTGCGAAAACACATCCTAGGAGGCACGCTCATTGAAGCCGAGCAGCTTTCCTTTGACCGCGTTGCCCGTTTCCGATTTGAAACCCTTTCCGCCTCGCTAGGCATCGGTCGATACGACCTGTACTGCGAAATCATGGGCAAGCACTCCAACATCGTTCTGGCAAATGCAGAAAGCGGGCTTGTTGTTGACGCAGCTAAGCGCGTTTCCGCAAGAATGAGCACAGTCCGCGAAGTGCTGCCTGGAGCCCGCTACATTGCCCCTCCCCAGCAAAAGCTTAGCCCGCTTGATTTTGACGAAAGGGAGGCTCTTGACCGCCTTTCCCTTTTTTCGCCCATTCCAGAGGAGAAGGCGCTTGCTGACGCGTTTATGGGCGTCTCGAGGCAGCTTGCGCGCACAGTTTGCCAATCAGGCGGGGAATGGAAAGAAGCCCTCTCGCGGCTGCTGGACATTTGCTCCTCTTCGGAGCGCGGGGGGTATCTATACTTCGACGGGGCTCTGGCACGGGACTTCTCAGCTTACCCCTATGAGGCCGCGCCGCTGAGAAGAGAGCCCATGGCTTCCACATGCGAGGCTGTGGAAGAGTACCACCGCTCCAAAGCGGATCGCGCCCAAGCCGCCCCGCGCCACGCGCAGGAGGCAAAGCGGCTTAAGTCACTGCTCGCAAAGGCCGAAGGCAAGCTCGCCCGGCGCAAACAAGAGGCTGAAGCGGCAGAGGCCGGCGATGCATACCAACAAATGGGCAATCTGCTGCTCTCCAGTCCAACATCGTCCCATAAGGGTGAAAAGAAAGCCGCTGTCGCCAACATCTACTCTCCAGAGATGGAGCCAGTGGAAATTGAGCTTATTGAAAGCCTCAGCCTTGCGGAAAATGCCAAAAGGTACTTCAAGATGTACAGAAAGGCAAAAAACGCCTCTTCTGTGCTCACGGGCCTCATCGAAGAGGCAGAAAACGAGTGTTTTTGGCTTTCCAGCGCACTTTACCACTTGACAACGGCTTCAGACGAAGCGGGAGCGCAGGCAATATTGGGCGAAGCGGCGGAGAAGGGCTATTTCCGCCGCAGCAAGCAAAAAAAGCCTCCCGCAAAGGCGAAAGAGGAGGGCCCCATTCGCTACGAAGGCTCCTATGGGCATATGATTCTCGTTGGCAGAAACGACAGGCAGAACGATCGGCTGACGCTGCGAGAGGCAGCAAAAGACGATATTTGGCTGCACACAAAAGCAATTGCAGGAAGCCACGTTATTCTGCGGTGCGAAGGCAGGGAACCCTCAGAAGAGGCAGTTGCCGAAGCCGCTGCCATCGCCGCCTGGCATTCTTCCGCCCGAAGCTCGTCCAACGTGCCAGTTGACTACACGAAGGCCAGATACGTAAAAAAGCCTAGCGGCGCACCGGCGGGCAAAGTGATTTATGCCAACCAAAAAACCCTCTATGTTGACCCAGTGCCCCCCAAAAGCCCGAAAGCTTAAGGGGAGGGGCCCTGCGGGGCCATAAAGGGGAGGCTGCCGGCCCCGCAGGAAACAGGCTGTTAGAGCCAGAAGATAAACAAGCCGCCTTTTTTGTTATTGGATATGCGATCGATTATCTTCATGACTTTGCCTTTCGTCTCCTCGTTGATTGTGGAAAGCTTAAGGTTTATGTTGTCAGTGAGCATTTCAGACAGCTTTCTTCCGAATATCTCTGTGTCCCATAGATCCGTCTGCGAGCCTTCGTATTGCGTCAATATGCGGTTATAAAATGTCTCGCATTCGGATTCGCTTCCAATAATCGGGGCGATCTCCGAAAAGATCTCTGTTGAGAGGATATGCAGAGCGGGCGCGGACGCCTTTATCTTGATGCCATACTTTCCTGCTTCGCTGATCATCTCAGGCGCGGTTAGCTCCATATCGTCAAATGTCGGGTATACAATCCCATACCCAGACGAATTAGCGCTTGAGAGCGCGCTGGAAAAGCGATCGTACTTTGTTTTGGCAGACAGCAGCTCGGTGAGCAGGGTAAACAGATCCGACTCGTTTCGCAGCATTATGTCGTTCTCATCGCTCATAATGCGATAGAACACTGCATTGTCAATGGCGATTTCCGCTGTGATCTGGCCGTTTGAAAGGTTGATGCCTTCAATGGAGGGCTCAAAAGCGTCGGACGCGTTTCTTGTAAGGCTTTCCCTCACAGATCGAATTCGGCTTGCCGCATTCGATGACGACTCGATGAAATCCTCAATGTCCACCATAAGCCAATGTCCAGTCGGCAGGTTTGCTGCCCACTTTGGAATTTTATAGCGTATTTCGCGAACCGGAAATTCATAAAGAACTGTCGTAAGAATGTTTTCAATGTCCGTAAGGCCCAAATTTGCCACATCAAGCGCGATAACAGGGATGAGGTATGATTCCTCAAGGCTGGAGGCAAGGGCGCGGCACGATTCTGAGTTCGGCTCAGATGAGTTGAGCACGATGACGAAAGGCTTATTGATGCGTTTGAGCTCGGTCACGACCCGCTCTTCCGCCTCTATGTAGTCCTCTCTGGGGATGTCGGTAAAGCTTCCGTCGGTCGTCACGATGACGCCGATGGTGGAATGCTCTGCGATAACTTTCTTTGTTCCGATCTCCGCCGCCTTCTCAAAAGGCATCGCCGAATCGCTCCATGGCGTCTGCACCATGCGCGCGTTTCCTTCTTCCTCAGCGCCAAGCGCGCCCGGGACAAGGTAGCCGACACAGTCAATGAGCCGCAGGGAAATGTCCGTGTTGTCGCGCATGCGGATCTTTACCGCTTCGTTCGGCACGAATTTTGGCTCAGCAGTCATAATAGTGCGGCCGGATCCGCTTTGAGGCAGCTCGTCGATGGCGCGCTCCCTCTTAAAGCGGTTGTCGATGTTTGGAATGGCGAGCAGTTCCATAAATTTCTTGATAAACGTCGACTTTCCCGTCCTCACGGGGCCAACGATTCCCACGTAGATTTCTCCGTTTGTTCGCGCTTTTATGTCGTTATATACATTGTATTGTTCCATAAAAAACCTCCCCGCATTAAGCTGTATATAATTATGCGAAACATAGGCGTATTATGAATGCGCGAAGGAATTTATCGCGCGCGCTTTTACTTTCGGGAGGCATTGCTTATAATCAGAGTATGCCAAAACCAACAATTGCATCGCCCAGCCTTGTCAAAAGGGCGCTTGAGCAGGGCGTCCTTTCCCGTGTTGAGAAGCCAGCACGCTACATTGGGGGCGAATATGGATCCCTTTCCCCCAAAGAGGGCGCAGAATGCCGCGTCGCGCTTGCGTTTCCCGATCTTTACGAGGTGGGCATGAGCCACCTCGGCCTTCGCATTCTATACAGCCTTGCAAACTCCGTTCCTGGCGCCTCCTGCGAGCGCGTCTTTGCCCCGGCGCTTGACATGGCCTCTGAGATGAAGAGGGAAGGCATTCCGCTTTACGCTCTGGAATCCTTTTCCCCACTCTCTGACTTCAGCATACTTGGGTTTTCCCTTGAATACGAACTTTGCCTGACAAATGTTCTGTATATGCTGGATTTGGCCAGGCTTCCCCTTCTTGCAAAAGACAGGAAAGAGTCCGATCCCATTGTCATTGCAGGCGGGCCGTGCTGCGTCAATCCAGAGCCATTTCGAGACTACTTCGACGCTATTTTTGTCGGGGAAGCGGAAGAGTCTCTTCCCCGCGCATTGCGGGAGCGGATTCTTTCCAGCCGCTCAGGGGAGGGCAG
>JAITGT010000034.1:2500-26064 GCA_031280495.1 Eubacteriaceae bacterium | reverse complement strand
CAGTGACTTTTGCGCCTGAAGACATGCGCGCGAGCTCTTCGGCCCTCCCTTCTGCCGACAGGCGCGACACCGTCGATATCGTTGACTCGGACTCCGTCACCTTTTGTATTGCAAAATGGCAGTCCGCCATGGATGCAATCTGCGTCAAGTGCGTGATGGATAGAATTTGCCTGCGGCTAGCAAGCCTGGCCATTTTTTCAGCAACCAGCTGTGCAGCCCGCCCGCTGATTCCTGTGTCGATTTCGTCAAAGATAAGGCAGCCAGAGTCTTCCGCTTCCGCAAAAACGTTCTTTATGGCAAGCATGACGCGCGAGAGCTCCCCTCCTGACGCCACTTTGGCAAGCGGCTTTGGCTCCATTCCGAGGTTTGCGGAAAAAAGGAAGGATATTTCGTCCTCGCCGTCTCGCGCGGGCTGGGAAAGCTGTGAAAATTCGACGGAAAACTGCGCCTTTTCCATGGCAAGCTCTGAAAGCGTTTTGGCTATTTCGCTGGAAAGACGGAGCGCAGCCTCCTTTCGGATTGCGCTAGCCTGCTGGGAAAGCTTTTTGTACTCAGCTATTGCGCGGGCGGCCTCTTTTTCTGCCTCTTTTGCTTTTTCGGCAAGGCTGCCAGAATCCCTGAGCCTCTCCCGGCATTGCTCCTGATACGCCAAAATGCCCTCAATGTCTTCTGCATACTTTTTCTTTAGCGAACGTATTTTGGACAGGCGCGACTGGATGGCTTCCATTTCTGGGGTTGGATCCCCTTCCAGGCCCGAAAGGCACTCCCGAAGGGCAAGGCTTGCCTCCTCAATCTCAATTTCTGCCGTTTCAAGCAGGCTTGAAGCCGCTTTAAGGCTTGGGTCAAATTCCAAGGCGGAGCCAATCGCCTCCAGCGCGCGCGAAAGGTAGTTTTGCGCGCTGGCTTCTGAGGCGTACAGCAGGCTGGACGCTTTGCGCGCGCTGTCGCGAAGCTTCTGGCTATTGGCAAGAGTTCTCATGCGCGCTTCCAGCACGCCCTCTTCGCCGGCGGAAAGCTTTAGGGGGGCAATTTCTGAAAGGGCCTGCTCGGCGCGGATGCGTTCCTCTTGTGAAGACGCCAGCCTCTCTTGCGCCTGCGCCAGCTCTTTTGCTGTCTTCGCCATGCTGGCATAGGCGGACTCAAGCCCTTGCTTAACCTCTTTCAGCGCTTCGCTTGCGTAGCCGTCAAGAAATGCCAGGCGGCTTTTCGGATCGAGTAGCGCCTGGCTGTCGTTTTGTCCGTATATGTCAATAAGGGAAGAAGCGATTTTGCGCAGGGAGGGCGATGTGACGGCTGAGCCATTTGCCCGATAGCCGCTTTTAAGGGATGGAAGCAGCTCGCGCCGGATGATCACCTGCCCGTTTTCCGCGTCTATCCCCAACTTCCTTAATTCCGACAGGGCGGCACTTTCGCCTTCTACCGAAAATGTCGCCTCCACAACCGTTTTTTGCGATGGGTCCCGCATCGCGTCAGTCGCGGCGCGGCCCCCCATGGCAAAAGAAAGCGCGCCGATCAATATGGACTTGCCTGCCCCTGTCTCCCCCGTGAGGATATTGAGCCCCTCGCTAAAATCGACAGTCAGGCTTTCAATTAAGGCATAGTTTTGGATATGCAGCGATTCCAGCATGCTTTTATCCCATCCCTTTCAGGATTTGGCGAAATGAGCCAGCAACATCCGCAGCCTGCGCTTCGCTTCTCGCCATCACAAAGATTGTGTCGTCCCCAGCGACGCTTCCGATGACAGACGGGCTTTTAAGGGAGTCTATCGCAACGGCTGCAGCCTGGGCCATGCCAGTAATAGTGTGGATGCAAACGAAGTTGGACGCAGTGTCTATTGTGAGCACCGCCTCACGAAAAATGCTCACGATTCGTTCGTCGTAAGCGGCAGACTCATTTTCGTATGGCGCATACTTGTATCGCCCATTCTGGTCCTTTACCTTGATGAGCCTGAGCTCCCGAATGTCTCTAGACACGGTGGCCTGCGTCACGCTGATGCGCTCCCTGCGGAGCAAGTCGGTCAGCTCTTCCTGCGTCTCGACAACATTCTCATCGATGATGCTGAGGATCTTGGAATGCCTGTCTATTTTCATCAGAAATTGCGGCGCCCCCCAATCTTGCGCTTTGGGGAACAAGCGCCTCTCACCCCCTTCCTTTTAGGTTGCGCCTTACGAAAGGCCTCCCCGAAGATAGTTTGTCTGCTTTATTTTTTCGAAAAGCAGCCCGTAAAAGTCATAATCGCCAAACTTAGCGAAACGCACTTTCCTTGGGCTTGCCTTTACGGTTAGTCGCCCGCCATTTGGCCGGTGGCGCTCGCCATCCAAATAGACACGCGTTGTTGGGGCATTGAATTCAAGCGTGAGCTCTTCCTGCGACGAGACGATGATAGAGCGGTTGTTCAAGGAATGGGGCGCGAGCGGCTGAACGATGAGCAGCTCGCACGCAGGGTTCACGATGGGGCCTCCGGCCGACATGGAATAGGCAGTAGATCCAGTCGGCGCAACGACGAGAAGGCCGTCTGACGAGTAATGGCCTATGAGCGCATTGCCAGAGTAGCACTTGAATTCACCAACGCCTGCGCCAAATTCGTGCCTGAGAGTCGCCTCATTGAGCACGTCTGCGACGAGCTTTCCTTCTTCCTCCACGCGCGCCATCATTCGCTCCTCGACTGTAAAGCCTCCGGAAAAAAGGGAGGCTAGCCTTCCCTCCAGCTCATCCATGCCGACATCGGCCAAAAATCCAATCGTTCCCAAATTAACGCCAAGGAAAGGTATTTCGTATGGCTGGAATTCGTGCACTGCGTTTAGCATTGTGCCGTCCCCCCCAATGACAATGGCCGCCTCGCACTCAGAAAGGCTTTTGGCGCTGGCTTTCTGAAACTGAGCAGGCAGGCCTTCCGGCGGTTCATGAACAACGCACTCTACGCCGCAGCGCTCGGAAAAAGCAGCTACGCGCGAAAGGACTGTGTATCCTGGATCTTTGCTGGCGTTCGCGTAAACGGCTATTTTTTTCACCCCAGATCCTCATGGGCCTTTTCTACGCACAGCCTCATTTCGCTTTCCCAGCCTTGCGCAGGTTCGGCGCCCTCTTTGCCTAAGCAAAAGTGGGCTAGAAACTCAATATTCCCCTTTGGGCCAGCAATTGGCGAATAATCAATTCCCCAAATAAAGAACCCTTCTTTAGTGAACGCTCCTGCCACTTTCTCAATTGCTTCAAAGTGCTTTCCCCTGTCCCGGACGACCCCCTTTTTCCCTGCGCCCTTGCGGTCGGACTCAAACTGGGGCTTAACAAGAACTATGGCGTCTGCGCCCTCCTTAAGAAACCTCTTCAGGTTTTCTGCCAGCTTTCCCGCTGAAATAAAGGATACGTCCATTGCCGCCGCGTCGCAAGGCTCTCCCACTTTTTCAAATGCCAGATAGCGGAAGTTTTCCCTCTCTAGGCAAACAACGCGCGAATCCGATCGCAGGCTTAAGGCAAGCTGCCCATACCCCACGTCTACGGCATAAACCTTTTTGGCGCCGGCTTTGAGCATGCAGTCAGTAAACCCCCCCGTTGAAGCGCCAACGTCAAGCGCCGTTTTGCCAGAGAGGCCTATGCGAAAGGCCTGGAGCGCCTTTTCAAGCTTCAGGCCTCCCCTGCTTGCGTATTTTGGGCTTCGGCTGCAGATTTCAATGCTGTCTATCGGCACAACGCCTTTGCCGGCCTTGTCTTCCATCTTTCCATTGACATAAACCTCGCCAGCCATAACAAGCGACGAGGCCCTCTCGCGGCTTTCAGCAAGCCCTCTTAACACCAATTCTTTGTCCAGCCTGTTTTTGCCCATTTTTGTATGCCAAGCAGATTTCTCAGCTATTTATCCTCTTTAAAAGATTGTAATGCTGCTTCGCGCCATGCCAACAGCGCTTGCCGCTTTTCGTTTGCTGCCATGCGCTGTTCTCTGGCATGCCATAGATGCCTGGCAGGCAGCAGCTGCAATGAAGTCTCTGTTCCTATTCCTGCGCAGTTTTCGCATGCCCATGCTTGCCGCGCTTCTGGCTATTTGGCAAAAGCCGCTGTGAAGGCAGGGGCGTGCGAGGCGCAAAAGGCGGCCCGGCTTTTTTCGGCCTTGCAGCGCACGCCTTCAGGCGCCTGGCCCTTTTGGATGGGTTTGGCAAAAAGGGCGCGCTCGCTGGCTCAGCCGCTTTCTTGCTCTGGCGGTTTTTTTCCCGAGGGCAAATGGCGCGTTTTAGCCCTCGCGCGCCATTGAGCCCCTGCCGAGTCACTCACAAGGCATTGGCTGCGCCTGAGGAAAGCAAATGGGGCTATTTTCAGGCCCTTGCGGCCGCCAGCTTTTCGTTTGCGCATCCGGCAAAGCCCTTTTGCGCATATATAGTGCGAAGCGAAAAAAGAAGGCGCCCGCCTAAAGGCTGGCGTCCCCAAAGTCGAGCAGCGATTTTCTCGCTTTTACAAGCTCAATTTGGTTTTCCAAAAGCTTGTTTTCCAGCTCGGCAACCGCCTTTTTGTTCATCTCGTTTTCAGCGCGCACTGCATTGTACTTCTCTTTGTACTCGTTTAGGAGAATCGTCAGCTCGTTGCATTCGCTCTGCATCTGGTCCATCCGAATCTGAAGGCCCAGAGTTTTAGAGTCGTTTTCAGACAGCTGCTGCATGACAGACTTCAGCTTGTCCTTGTAAGAATAAAGCGTTTGGTAGTCTGAATCGCGTTCGCGAAGAAGGGCGAGCTCGTCCCTGGCTTTGTGCAGCTCCTCGCTCAGGTTCAGGCTTGTCAGTATGGCGGCGCTGAGATTGTTCATATATGGCGCAGCAGCTTTTGTTTGGCGCACCATATTATCCACTAAGTTGGCAATTTCCTGAACCCTCGCCTCATTGTCGTCTGTGAGTATTTGGTAGTCCGTATCCAATATGCGGATCGTCATTTGGAGTTTTTCTCTCATCGGTTTCTCGCATTTCTGCTTGCAGCCGCAAAACGCCCGATTGCCCGAACCTGGAGCCGCCGAGGCCTATCCCGCAAGCGTTGGCGCTATTGGTGTAATTATATCGACAAAATAGGACTATGCAAAGATCAATCAAAGAATGCTTGGCAAAAGCTAAACTTTTGCGGCTACAGAGGGCTGCCGCCCTTGCTTTGCACAACCCTTACGCAAGAGTGCCCCATGACGCCCTGAAGCGCGCCGACAACTGCCGCGTCATCCGTGACCCACATGGAGCGGTCCATGAGAAATTTTTTGCCCGATTGCTGATCATGCAGAACAACGCGGACGCCGCCTGAATTCTCTTCCAAATATTTGCGCAGTATCGCAAGGCTCCCAACAGAGGAGGGGGCGAGTTCCAAAAGTATGTATGAGCCTTCCGGCAGCTTTGCCACAGTCTCAGCGCGCGCTGGGGCGGGGATGTCTTGCTGCGCGCTTTTTTGGGGGGCCCTCTCCAAGGCCTGCGCTTTTGACTGAACAGAAGCTGATAGGGCGGGCAGAGGCGCTTTTGGCCTTTCGGCATGTTTGAAAATGCGGCCGGAGGCAACCTCTTTCTCATCAGAAATATCAACAATTGAACTGGCTGCAACAGAGCGGCTGCCGTCGTCCTTTTGGGAGATGCGCCCCTTTATAAGGATTGCCGCGTCTTTTTTGAGCAGGTAGAGCTTTTCTTCGTAGACTCTTGTGTATACGACGGCTTCATATGTGCCATACAGATCTTCCATGGCTAAAAAAGCCATCGGCTTGTTGCCTTTGGTGACAATCTGCTTTATTGCAGTGATGATTCCGCCGCACACAATCTGCGTTCCGTCTGAGAGAGGCTCGCTGCTTTCGTCTGTTGCGGCAATAGCAAGCGAGTCGGTGCATTTGCCTAGAATGGGCGCGAAGCGCGACAAAGGATGGCCGGTGATGTAGAGCCCTAGCGCCTCTTTTTCGAATGTCAGCCTGGTTTCGTCATCGAACTCCGCCACGCCGGCAGGCATGCTGTATTCCTCAATTGGCATGCCTGCGGTTCTTTCAAAGAGATCGAGCATGCTCATCTGCCCTTCGGCGTTTTGCTTTCTTTGGCGGAGCTCTGCGTCTATAGCGTCTGATGCGGACATGGCAAGCTGACGGCGCGTGTTGCCCAGGGAATCGAATGCGCCCGACTTTACCAGGCTCTCAATGCCTCGCTTATTGAGGGACTTAAAGCCCATCTTCTTGACAAAATCTGCAAAACTGGCAAAAGCGCCCTTTTCTTCGCGGCAGCGAACAATTTCTTCAACGGCAGATTCGCCGAGCCCCTTTACTGCCAATAGCGCATAGCGAATTTTTCCGTCAACAACAGCAAAGCGCCCCAGGGACTTGTTGATGTCCGGGCCGAGCAGCTCTATTCCCATATCCTTAAGGTGGTGCACATAGGCTGTGACCTTTGCGTCGTCGCCAATGATGGAGGTGAGCAAAGCGGCCATGAACTCTGTGGGATAGTAAGTCTTGAGGTAGGCGGTTTGGAAGGAGATGACCGCATAAGCCGCAGCATGCGATTTATTGAAGGCGTAGCTTGCAAAATCTGTCATTTGGTCGAAAATTTTGTTCGCTGCGGCTTCACTTATCCCATTGTTTACGCATCCCTTGACGCCGGCCGCCTCGTCTCCGTACACAAAGCGGACACGCTCGGCGGCCATGGCTTTTTCCTTCTTTTTGGACATAAGGCGGCGCACATTGTCTGAGTCGCCCATTGAGAACCCCGCCAGATCGCGCACGATTTGCATAACCTGCTCTTGATAGACCATGCAGCCGTAAGTCACGTCCAAAATATGCTCCAGCGCAGGGCTGATGTAGTGAATGCCAGCAGGGTTGCGCTTATTGGCGACATAGTCGTCAATATACTGCATCGGGCCAGGGCGGTAAAGGCTGATGCCGGCAATGATGTCTTCAAATGTGTCCGGACGCAGGTTTTGCATAAATGCCCGCATGCCGGATCCTTCGAGCTGGAACACACCTAGGGTGTCCCCGCGCGAAATCAGCTTGTACACATTTTGGTCGCTGAGATCCAGATCCTCTGCATTAACGCTGATTCTTTTCCCGTGAGAGCGCTCAATGTTGTCAATTGCGTCCTTAATGACGGTGAGAGTCCGAAGGCCAAGAAAATCCATTTTGAGCAGCCCAAGCTCTTCGATCAAGGTCATTGGGAACTGAGTGGCAAGGTTTCCGTCATTGACATACAGCGGCACGTACTCTCGTATTGGCCTGTCTGTAATCACAACGCCTGCTGCATGCGTTGAGGCGTGTCGCGGCGTGCCCTCCAGAGCTTTTGAATACTCAATGAGCTGGCCAATTTTGGGATCTGCCTCCATCATGGCTCTCAGATTTGGGTTTTCCTGCAGCGCAGAGTCTATGGTGGTGCCGAGGCGCGTTGGGATTTCTTTTGCAACGCGGTCGCAGTCGCTGTAGCTCATGCCTAGGCTTCTGCCGACATCCCTAATTGCGTTCTTTGCGCCAAGCGTTCCAAAGGTAATGATTTGGGCGACAGAGTCTTCGCCGTATTTTTCCTTAACGTATTCAATAACGCGGTGCCGGTTTTCATAGCAGAAGTCGATGTCTATGTCAGGCATAGACACGCGCGACTGGTTGAGAAACCTCTCAAAGATCAGTGTGTAGCGAATAGGGTCGAATTGGGTAATATCCAGGCAATAGGCAACAATGCTTCCTGCTGCGCTTCCCCTTCCTGGCCCCACTGAGATATTGTTGTCTTTGGCGTACTTTATAAAATCCCATACAATGAGAAAGTAGTCGTTAAAGCCCATTGAGTCTATGACTGAGAGCTCAAATTCAAGCCTCTCGGCTAGCTCAGGCGTTTCTGAACTGTATTTTTTGCGCATGCCGGCCAAGCACAGCTCTTTGAGATAGGCGGAGGACGATGCGCCTTCCGGAAGATTGTAACGGGGCAGGTGGTAGTTGTGGAACTCGATTTCCACGCTGCAGCGCTCAGCTATGCGGACTGTGTTCTCCAAAGCTTCCGGGACGTCGCGGAATAGGCTGGCCATCTCTTCTTCGCTTTTGATGTAGTAGGAGTCGTTGTTGAACTTCATTCGCTTTGGGTCATTCAGGCTGGTGGCGGTTTGCACGCATAGGAGAACCTCGTGAAATGCCGCATCCGACTTTTCAGTATAGTGCGAGTCATTGGTTGCGACCAGCCCCACACCCGCCTCACGCGCCAGATTTATAAGATCGCTTCGAACCGCTCTTTCCTCGTCCATATCATGGTCCTGGATTTCAACAAACACACTGCGCTGGCCAAAAATAGAAATAAGGGCGTTAAGCTCTTCTCTGGCTGCAGCGAAGTCCGAGGCAAGAAGGCGCTGGGGAATGCGCCCGCCAATGCAGCCTGTCAGGCAGATGATTCCTTCGGAATGCTTTCTGAGAAGCTTTAGGTCTGCGCGAGGGCGGCGGTAAAAACCGTCCATGTACGCAGCCGATACGATTTTCATCAGATTCTGGTAGCCAGTGTTGTTTTCGGCAAGCAAGACAAGATGGTAGTTGTTCCAATCCATCTTTGAGTCCTTTTGCTCCATGTCTCGCTCAGCGAGATAGATCTCGCACCCGAGAATTGGCTTGACGCCGTTGGCTAGGCATTCGCGATAGAAATCAACGACGCCAAACATCACGCCATGATCTGTAATCGCGCAAGCTTCCATGCCGAGCGACTTAATTCTGGAAATCAGGCCTTTGGTGGAGGAGAAACCGTCCAATAGGGAGAACTGCGTGTGCACATGCAGGTGGGTGAACATTAATAGACATCCTTTCGCCTCCCAATTATAGCACGAAAGGCGCAAATGCGGGGGAAAACTAGGCGCCTTGCTCAGCTAAGGCACGCAAGCAGGAATTGCGCATTTTGCGCAGGTAGTCTTCGGCGCCAATGCCTGCCGGCGCCACATACTCGCCTGCAGAGCCCTCAGCGCGCACTGGATAAGCAGCCTCTAGAGTGAACGCCCCCGCATAGGATGAGGCCTTTATGCGCTCCATCGTTTCCTTCCAGTCAATCGTGCCTTCATATGGCGTCAGATGCTCGTCGGCGGCGCCGCTGTTGTCGTGCATATGAAGCGCAAACAGCCTTTTGGACAGGCTTTCCAAAAGTGCATAGTCTCCTGGCGCATGCAGGTGCGCATGGCCAGAGTCATAGCACAGTCCCACATTCGCGTGCCCTGCCTGCGCCAAAATGCGCTCAAGGAGGGCGTTGTCGTCCAGGTTTTCCACAGCAAGGCGCACGCCCGTCTTGTCGGCCATGTCGCCGAGGCGCATGAGGCGATCCACAAAAAGGCTTTCGCTTCCGCCCTCTTTTGGAAACCTCTGGCCAAATGGGTGAAAGACAAGGCAGCCAACCCCGCACAACGACGCCTCTTCCAAATCTTTCAGGTTTTTTTCGAGAATTGCCTGCCCGTCAAGCGTGTCTTGCCAGTAGTCGTCTGTATGGTAATAGGGGATATGCGCATTCTCAAGCTTTAAGCCATAACGCGAAGCAATATGCGCATGCTCGCGGTAGTCTCCGTCCAATTGACTGAATTCTGGCCCAAACCAGGTAATAAGGGCGTCAAATCCAACATTTTTCGCCATCTCTATTCTCTGCTCAAGCGGGTAAGCGAATCCAAACCAGCTATAGAAACCGGTCTGTGACATTTTCACTGAAAACACCTTCCTTTCAACCATATTATAGCTGCGCTGAGCGGAATACCTGCCCATTTTGGCAATTGCAGATCCTGTTGGACATGTCTTTTGGCTGTTGCACTTCTCTTTTTTTGGCGTTTCCGATAAAATAGGCACATGCCACAATTATAATTGTTCCTAGGAGGGAAAATGAAAAAATTGTTAGCAGCCCTTCTCGCCGCTCTCTTGGTTTCGGCTATGGCCGGATGCCAGTCGCAGGCAGAGACTTTCGAGCTGGCACTGGTCACCGATATTGGCACTATCGATGACAAGAGCTTTAATCAGGGCGCATGGGAAGGCATTGAGAAATACGCGCAGGAGAACAACAAAACCTACAGGTATTTCCAGCCACAAGAGCAGTCCATGGCAAGCTACAACCAAATGATTGACCTGGCTGTTGAGTCTGGGGCAAAGATCGTCGTTACGCCTGGATATCTGTTTGAGAACTCCATACATAAGGCTCAAGCGCAGTATCCGGATGTAAATTTCATCTTGATCGACGGCGCCCCGCACAATGTGACGAATGCGGAGACAAACGAGACATACGACGGCGCCCCCATTGACCGCACAATAGCCCCAAACACGTACTCCATCTTCTTCAAGGAAGAGCAGGCTGGTTTCCTCGCTGGCTACGCTGCAGTAAAGGACGGCTACAAAAAGCTCGGCTTTATGGGCGGAATGGCTGTCCCCGCCGTTGTGCGCTATGGCTACGGCTTCGTCCAGGGCGCAGACTACGCCGCCAAAGAAATGGGGGCGGCGGACATTGACATTTTGTATCACTATACAGGCGACTTCAGAGCAACTCCAGAAGTTCAAACAAAAGCTGCCAGCTGGTACGGAAAAGGAGTGGAGGCAATCTTTGCTTGCGGCGGCCAGCTTGGCGATTCAGTTATGGAAGCGGCAAAAAAAGCAAACACCGCTGTTATTGGAGTGGACGTCGATCAATCCAGCCTTTCTGACTCAGTCATTACTTCAGCCATGAAGAACATTACGCAATCAGTCTACGATGCCATTAAAGCGTACTATGGCGGAAGTTTTCCAGGGGGCCGCACCGACAGCCTTGGCGCAGAAGCCAACGATGTTGGGCTGCCAATGGCGACAAGCAAGTTCCGGGCATTTGCCCAGGCAGACTACGACAGGATTTTTAACATGCTTAAGGACGACACTGGCGGGCTTGCTTCCTCCATCAAGAAAGATGACGGAGCAGCCAGCGTGGAAGCGCTTGGCGTAGCCAATGCTATAGTTAACGAAGAAAAATAGGCAGAAACAGCGAAAGCCGCGCTCCATAAAGCGCGGCTTTTATTGCCAGCGTGCAAAAGGGTTTAGGCATTGCAGCGCCCCGCCCCATTCGTGCGGCTTATGCTTCGTTGTTCTCCTGCTTAGGAAAAAAAAGGAACTGCTTTCTTTCAAGGCTGTCATACTCTTCCCACAGCCGCTTAATATAGTTATGCACAGTGTAGTTGTTCAGCTGAAGCACATTGGCCGTATCCCAAAGCATTTGTTCGATCACTTCCCTGAATGTTGCCTTGAGCTCCTCGCGCTGAAAGCTTGCTATTAGCTGCCGGCTTAGGCCATAAATTGCGATGGATTTGACAAACAGCTCGTCTTTATCCAAATTGACAGGAAATTCGGCGGCAATGTCTTCGAAGAGAAAGAAGTAGTTTTTGTACGTGTTGATTTCTTTTTCTGTTCTCTCCTGAATGTCTGAGTCAAACTCCATCCACAGTTCGTCTGAGCGATAGCTTTCATAGTATATCGCGCGGACAAGGAAGTAGCGCATGAGCGAGTCGTACCTTTTTAGGCTTGCTACGTAGGAGGCGATTTCTTCTATGTGAATGCCTAGCGCAGTTATTAAGATATCCTGCTTTTTGGGAAAGTAATAGTTGATTAGGCTCTTGCTTGTCCCGCTGCGCTCCGCAATAGCCTGGAACGAGGTCGAAGAGTAGCCATTAATCGCATACTCCTCTTTCGAAGCGGCTATGATCTTTGCCTGTGTCTTATTTATTTTTCTCATATTTCGCTTTTCGCTAAACGAACCGAGCTAGAAGGTCGGCAGCTTCTCCTTGTCAAAATTATCATAGATCTTTAAGGACGCAGTGATCGCAGGCTTAGTGAGGACTTCCGTCGCTTTGAGTATAGACATCGTGTTGTAGAGGATGGCTGTGACAAACTGGTCTTCCTCCATAACAAGCTGATTGGTGAGGTAATTGAGAGCCAGCTCATTTGTTGCGCCATAGATGGATATCTTTTTTAGCGACAGCTCGTCCGGCGAAATGTCTAAGTTCATGTGGTAAATAATGGACAGGTAATAGCTCTGAAAGTCCGCATGGGGGCTTGAGCTGGCATTGTTTCGGCGTATTAAGTCAAGATAAAAATCCCTGGTGTTTTGCGTTGCAAGAATCGCCTTCATGAAAATGACAACCATGATTAAAAAAGCCATCAGGTCGTTAAAGTTGCCGTTGTCCACGACAAACTCGCGGCATTTCTTAATGTAGTTTGACAGGATTTCATTTGAGATGTCCTGTTTGCGCGCGTAATAATAATTAATAGATGTTTTCGAAATGTTGGCTTCGTCAGCTATCATTTGAAATGTTGTTGCAGAATAGCCTTTGTCCAAGAATATTTGTTTTGACACATCCAAAATTAGCTGGCGCGTTTTGTTCATTTTATCCATAAATATATTCTCCTTGCATTTACAATTATACTTTTCAAATTTTAAAAATCAAGTGCATAAAGACTAATTTTATATCTTTATTGTTTTAAGTCTGCTTCTACGTTAAATTGATGAGTTTTCTTTAAGGTTTTTTATCTAACTATAGATAATAGAAATAATTAGGTTACATCTGCATTTATCTGCGGAAAGAAAATTTGTAATAAAAATACAGATATTTATATAATATTTTTTATTAGCATCTCTTTTGTTTGTTTCCATAAATCAAACAGTATAGGATAAATTTTGAAAAAATGGCTAAAATAGCTTGTTTGCGTCGTGCCTGAAAAATATTGCTATGATAGCCAAATCTTATGAAATATTAAAATAAAAGATATTTACAATTACTAATGGCGCAAAGAGGAAATTCACTCAAATCATGGCTCGTGAATTTTAGCGAAAAATAAATAGCCTTGTAATTATATAAGGCTATTTATGGCAATTTGCTTTTGAAGCGACGCGCTTCCTTCTGAAAACTCTGCGCTTAGTATGCTATGAACCTATCTGAGCTCTTAAAAATGCCCTTTGGCGTGCCATCTACCCGCGGGGCGCATGCAGCAGCAAACTCTGCGAAAGCCTCTTGGCAGGGATTTTGCGCAATAGAGTTTCGCAAGGCCTTGGCGCTGCTCCATTTTGGCTCCATTCGCTCGCGCAGCAGGGCCAGCCCATTTTTTTGTTCGCGCCATAGCTATGCATAAGCGCCAAGCTGGCCTATTTTAGACGACTACCTTGCAAGCGCCCATGCCTTCGACTGTCTTTAGGCCAATTCCTGTGAATTCCGCCAATGAAAGCACTAGGCCGCTTGCGCGGGCGATTTCTTCAGTCCCATCAAGCTTTATTTGAAACGCGCCGCGGAAGCCAATAACATTGGAGCCATTGATTTCGTATGGCACCGTTCTAAGCTCATACTGCCAGATTTTAGTTTGCTGGATCATTTCCGAAAGCACCCCCTTGTCACGAAAGGAGAATCGATCCATAATTGTTTGGCACCGCCGAGCGATTGAAAAGTATATAAGGTCAATTGCGGGAAAAAGAAGGTATTTGCCCTCATTTTTGTGCAAAGCAGGCGTAATGATCCTGAAGCCCATCAGCCGTATTGGATCGCTTGCGAAAAAATCCGACGCCAATTCTTCGTCTGACCAGGACTTGCTCTCATAGCGCACAATGCGCAGCTGAATTGTTTTTTCCCTGTCGCGAATGGACACGGTTGCCATCGAATGCACTGCCCGGGCGATTGAGTAGCTGAGTTCGTCTTCCCAGCAGCTTATATGCCATAGAAGGTTGCCAGAAGAGAGGGGTTCGGCGTATTGGGAGTAAGAGAAGCTGTGATCGGTGTTAAGCAAGCCAATCATGTTGTAGGAAAGGCGCTTTTCAAGTTCATTATACAAAAGAAAGCCCCAATGCGGCTGCGGAGGATCAGGGCTGAGAGTCTCAAACCGCACTTCAAGCTTCTGAATGATAAGAACCGCCTCCTTTCCCGCAAAAATACTGCAACTATTACGCAATGCCTACACTAAATATTGTACCAATAGGTGCAATCGCTTGCAATATTCATAAATTATTGGAAATAATAGGCCACAATTGATCCACCATTCACTGCCTAATTTTCACAGTACTACAACTTTTTATCCGCAAAACTCGCAAGAAAAACACATAAAGTCATGGCCGCCCTACAATTTGGCAAACGCTATTTCGCCTGAGGGATGCGATTTGGCGGCTGTTCTCCATGTTCTCCAACTTGTCGGCTGCCATGCTAATGCGACTGGCTTTGGCGCCAACACTAGAAGCTTGGCTTGCGCCTTTCTCCGCCTCGACTATATTTGCTGCATGAAAGGGTGCCTGTGCCCGCCCTCCAGAGCTTGAGCGGATCGGGAAAGATTTGCACTGCCACTAGCTGGCTTCCGCCTGCGCGCGCCGATTTAGATTGCGCCTAGATTTCTTCAAAGAGGTTTAGGCTCTGCAGAACATCCGGGCCAGCCGCGCGAATGGAAGCCCCTCCAATTCTCAGCACGCACGCGCCCATTTGCTGCAAAGAACGCAAAGCAGCGCTCTGCTGTGCAGGATTGGCTATGCCCTTCGCCTTCCTCGCATTCTTTTAAGGAAAGCCGCGCCTTGCTCTACAGCTCTGCTGTCTGCGCTTCGTTATTTCGCTGCGACATAAAAAGAAGCCCCAATCTGTAGCAATTGAGGCTTTTTCTTTTGAGAATAGGCAGATAAAAGCTATTTTGCGCTGCCTGTTTTTGGGGAAACATTAAAGACTAGCTTCACCTGAGAAAAGTCTGATATGCCATTCTCGCCTTCTGGCACGCTTGTGCCAGACGTATACGCATACTTCTCGCTCTCCGCCTTGCCTATTAGAAGCTTTACCTTGAGGTCGCCCGCTGTCTCGTCGCTTTCAAGAGTGTCAAGAACTGCGCCAGTGATTTTGAGAAACTCGCCAAGGCTTAGGTCATTTGATATGACTCGAATGCCGTCTTGCTCATTCTTGTTATAGATGTAAATAGAGGTGCCATCGACTTTCGACCGAAAAATTTTTTTGTATCCGCCCTCTGTCTTCAGATCGCCGTCAACTTCAAATGGAGGCATCACTATGGATTCTGCAGCTAGTTCCGCATTAATGCCTTCAAGCAGCTCAGACGGCCTGGCTCCGAAGCCTTCGAATTTTGGATCGGAAGCGCAGCCGGCGAACGTGATGGATGCAATTGCAAGCAAGGCAACAGCCATTATGTTTTTGCTTATTTGGGGCAAGTTTGGCTAACTCCTTTCCAGCGCAATGTGCGGCATTTTTCGCTGAGCAATGCGCCATTCGAAATGGCGAGTGTTTGCCGCATATTTCATAGTGTACATAAATAAAATAGCACACTGCAGAACCTAAATCAAGGCAGTGCGAAGCGACATGCCTAAATATAGGCTCCCAGGCTGCTTTATTGGATACGGTGAGCGAAGCGCCTCTGCCCTGCCTATACAACTTTTCTTTGAATCTTGCCTGCTTGAAGTGAAACGGCTGTAGTATAATTGCCTTAATGCTGATTTTCAATGGGAGGTCTTTACAGTATGGCAAAAAAGTACGTGTATAGCTTTCAGGAAGCCAATGGCCTGTCGCACGATTTACTTGGCGGAAAAGGAGCTGGCCTAGCGGAAATGACTGGGATAGGGCTGCCTGTTCCTCAAGGCATTACCGTAACGACGGAAGCTTGCACGCTTTATTATGAGAACGGTGAGTCCGTTTCAGAAGAGATTAAAGAACAGATCTTCTCAAAGCTCAGGGATTTAGAGAAAACGACGGGGAAAGAATTTGGCGGAGCGCATAATCCCCTGTTGGTGTCTGTCCGATCTGGCGCAAAGATCTCCATGCCAGGAATGATGGACACAATTCTTAATCTAGGCTTAAATCCCACATCTGTTGAGGCCCTTTCCCAAAAGACTGGCAATCCGCGCTTTGCATATGACAGCTATCGCCGTTTTATCATGATGTTTTCAGATGTCGCGATCGGCATCGACAAGAACAAGTTTGAAGACGAGCTTGAACGTGCAAAGGAAAAGAAAGGCGTCAAAGACGACACCGAGTTGGATGAAAGCGACCTAAAAGGCTTAGTTGAGACTTACAAAAAAATTTTCCTTGATCAGCAGGGCAACGCCTTCCCAGACGATCCAAACGATCAGCTGATGGTTGCTGTGGAAGCAATATTCAAGTCTTGGAACAATGCTCGAGCAATTACATATCGAAAGCTGAATGGCATACCAGACGATCTTGGAACTGCCGTTAATATTCAGTCCATGGTATATGGAAACATGGGCAGCACTTCTGGAACTGGCGTCGCTTTTACCAGAAACCCAGGCAATGGAGACAAAGCAGTTTTCGGCGAATACCTTATCAACGCCCAGGGCGAAGACGTTGTTGCAGGGATCCGCACACCTCAGTCCATTGACCGCTTAAAGGTGGATCTTCCAGAAATTTATTCCCAATTCATGGAGTGCGCCAATATTCTGGAAAACAACTACAAAGACATGCAGGATATCGAGTTCACAATTGAGGAGGGCAAGCTTTACTTCCTTCAAACCAGATCAGGCAAGCGAACAGCGCATGCAGCACTCAAGGTAGCCGTCGACCTTGTGGCCGAAGGCAAAATTGACAAGGAAACAGCGCTTTTGCGCATTGACGCTTCCTCAATAAACCAGCTATTGTACCCCCAGTTCGATCCAGACGCACTCTCGAAGACGTCGCCTGTTGCCGCCGGCTTGCCGGCTTCTCCCGGCGCCGCCACGGGAAATGTCTACTTTACGGCAGATGACGCAGTAACACATGCAAAACTTGGCGAAAATGTCATTTTAGTTCGCAAAGAAACAAGCCCGGAAGACATTGAAGGGATGCATATGGCAAAAGGCTTCCTGACCGCCAAGGGCGGCATGACATCCCACGCAGCAGTTGTCGCCCGAGGAATGGGAAAAACATGCATCGCAGGATGCGGCGAGATTGACGTGCACGAGGATAGCAAATACTTTCTTGTCAAAGGGCAGAAGGTGGAGGAAGGCAGCGAAATCTCCATAAACGGAACCACTGGGCTTGTGTACCTTGGCAAGCTGGAGACTGTGGAGGCAGGCCTTACAGGCGATTTTGAGACCATGATGAAGTGGGCTGATGAAAAACGCCGCATGAAAATTCGCGCGAACGCAGACACGCCATCCGATGCGCAGGCCGCTCTGCGTTTTGGCGCGGAAGGGATTGGGCTGTGCCGAACCGAGCACATGTTCTTTGACTCATACCGCATCCTGCAAATGCGCAAGATGATATGCTCGGAAACTAAAGAGCAGCGCGAAGAGGCCCTTAACAAAATACTGCCTCTCCAGAAGCAGGATTTCGTTGAAATATACAAAGCAATGGCTGGAAAGCCAGTTACAATTCGACTGCTGGATCCCCCACTCCACGAATTTTTGCCGCAAGGAGAAAAAGATGTCGAGGAGATTGCTGGGCAGCTGGGGATTTCAATTCAAAAACTAAATGCAATCATTTCAAACCTGCATGAATTCAACCCCATGCTTGGGCATAGAGGCTGCCGACTGGCCGTCACCTATCCGGAAATAGCTGTAATGCAAACAACCGCCATAATTCAGGCAGCAATTGAAACGAACAAAGCTGGGCTAGAAGTTGGAGTGGAAATTATGGTGCCCCTTGCTGGAAGCAGCAAAGAGTATAACTATGTAGCGGATCTGATTCGCCAGACTGCAGACCGCCTTCTCAAAGAGAGCGCAGTGAACATCGACTACATGGTTGGGACAATGATTGAAATCCCCCGAGCAGCTCTCACCAGCGATGAAATTGCTAAAACAGCAGAGTTTTTCTCTTTTGGCACAAACGATCTCACCCAAATGACGATGGGTTTTTCGCGCGATGACGCTGGCAAATTCATTAATGAATACATCGACAAGAAAATATTGCCAGAAGACCCTTTTCAGTCTATAGATCAAACTGGCGTTGGACAGCTTGTCCGAAAATCTGTCATTGACGGGCGCTCAACAAGGGCAAACCTGAAATGCGGAGTTTGCGGGGAGCATGGCGGCGATCCTGCTTCCATTGAGTTCTTTGAGTCTTGCGGGCTTGATTATGTGTCTTGCTCGCCTTTTCGAGTCCCCATCGCCCGTTTGTCAGCCGCGCAGGCAGCTCTCAAAAATAGGTAGGTCTTCTCTTGCCTGCGTGACAGCCATCAGCTATGTGCTGGAAAAGCCTTTCGTGAAGCCAACAGCAGCTATCTCAGGCGTGGGCTGCGGAAGGATATAAGAATCAGGCAGTGTCTGGCTAAAACAAGGGCGCCGCCCTCGTCGCTGCGTCTGCTGTATCGGTCGCGGCGCCTGTTCATCGCCAAATGCATTATGCAATATCACTACTCATTCCATCGCTATTTCTTTCTGGAGACAGTCTGTTTGTCAACGGTTCTTTAGTTCGGTGAGAGACAATGCCCGCAAACAAACTCCTTTCTGCCAATCCGCTCAGAGTTTGCTGCAAAGCTCCCTCTCGAGCAAAGCCCTCATCGGCAAGCTTTGCGTCAAGTCTGATGCCGCCTGATCAAGAACACCACTGTTTCAGATTTTCCACAAATATCAAGTCAAGCCAAATGCGGATGCCTTTTAAAGAAGCCGCAATTGCAAACCAATCTGACAAGCGGCGGTTTCTGTCCGGCGCAGCTAATGAGCACCCTCACAAAAGGGTTCGCTCTCTGAACCTAAATCCAAAGGCGCGGGCTTCGCTGTCACTAATAGAAAACGAATCGGCGTTTTATTCGCCACAGTGCCTTTCTTTCCGGTAAAAACAACCCGCTCCATTGCCTTTTGGCTATAGAGCGGGTTTGCATTTTGCCATCCAAAGCATTCGCTTGCGCCGTGCGCAGCGCTAAGCGCATTGGAGAGGCTATATGGCTATATGCAGCTAGAAAAGCATGCGCAGTATGCTCATATGAAGCTTTGAGGCGCATATCTCTATTCCAATAGATTCCTGTATATACTGTATTCCATGAAATAGTAGCCCACGGCTATCAAGAGAACAATCAGAATGGAAACCAACACGGCATTAACCCACTTACTTTTTCGGTCTACTTCGTCTGTATAAACAGGGGTGCCGAGATCTGAATGGTCGTCGTTGTGCATATTGGGGTCAAACGCGTTCCCATCAGCCCTTCTTATAACTGGGCTACCACTCCGCTGGCTAATTTGGCGCTGGTTAGCATGCCGCTGGTTTGAAGAAGGGTAGTCTCGCTTGCTGGAAGGCGCCTGACCACGAAGGCGAAGTATGAAAACAATAATTGCCAACGTGAAGAGAGTGCTGATTGCATAGTTCAGATTCATAAAGCCTCCGCTTTCTTCTAATATACATGATAGCATACATTACAAGATAAAAACGGTTGCAAGCGAAAAATGATCTCAGAGCATTGACTTTGATCCTTCTGGATAGGAAGAATAGAGAATGTCAGCTAGTTTGTCAAAAATATCGAGGGCATTGCGCGATCCTCCCCCCTGCTCCACAAGCACTGTCATTGCAAATTCAGGGGCTTCGGATGGGAAATAACCAGAAAACCAAGCATGATCCTTTGACGTTGCATTTTGCGCTGTTCCGGTTTTTCCGGCAACGCCGCCGTGTTTGTCCATCCCATTTGGGCTGGCTGTCCCATTTGTTGCGGATAGCCTCATCATTTCCTGCAGCGCCAAAATGGTGGAGTCTTTTATGCCAAGGGAAAAAGAGCTTTGAAAAGCGCCGTCAAAAGGCACCCTGCTCCCAGCTGGATCGATGATGTCTTTCACCAAAAATGGGGCTGTGGTTTCCTTGCCGTTTGCGATCGCAGCAACGATTTTATTGAAAAGAAGCGGGCTTGCCTGCGTCATGCCTTCGCCGAGCGCTGCGTTAAAGATTCCTTCTTCGTTGTATATCTGTGATGAGACGAAATTATAGTGGTCTCTATACGAAAGCTCCATTTCTGGCACTGGCTCGCCATATTCGCAGAAACCCCATGCTTTCGCCATATCCAAAAGGTGGTTTGTTTCTATGCCAGATTCATTTTCGTACTCCATTCTTCGAGCTGCTTCGTAAAAATAGCTGTTGCATGATTTTGCAAACGCATCATAGAGATTAACTTTTCCGTGCGCTGTGTGGCCCGAGCAGTAATGCATCGTTCCATTGGCTTCAACACTCCCAGCGCAATCATACACTTCCAAAGGGTCGATGGATTGCGTTTCCAATAGTGCGGCAGCAGTCACAATTTTCATGAGGCTTCCTGGCTGGTAGGTGAGAACTGCCTTATTCATTTCGCTTCCCCATGAAGCCATCACCAAAATTTCGCCCGTGTCGACTTTCGAAAGGACAACAGCAACGCCAGTGTACTGCTTTAGTGTCCCAACTTTCTCAATCTCTTCCTCAAAAGCTTTTTGAAGGTTATAGTCGAGCGTTGTAAGGATAGTGCAGCCTTCATTCGGGTGGTCATCTCTGACTTGAATGCCGTTCATTGACAAAATGTCTCCCCTCGCATCGACGGGGGCGCTCACAGAGATGCGCGATCCTCCATTTAGCAATGCATCATATGCCTTTTGAAGGCCGCTTACGCCAATTGCGCCAGTATTTGTCGTATCGAGGCGGCCAATTTCCTCGATGCTTCCTGTTACGAACCTAGCTACAGGCACGCTCTCCTTTCCAGGAGCATTCAAAAATGTGTACTTTGGATCAGGGCGGTTTGTCAGGCGAACGCCCTTGCGATCACATATGGTGCCTCGTGGAAAATATTGCAGTATCGTTTTTGTATACTGCTGTGACAGGTCTGCCAGCTTTTCTTGATCATAGCGGGCAGATCGGTAAAAGAGGGCAGCAATGTCCAAGGCAAAAAAGGCAGCGATAAGCGCAGCGGCAGCGAGCAAGCGAGTTTTCATACCACTATTGTAGCCAGGAAGGGGGGGCAGCAAACGGGGGGGCGGGGGAAAAGGGCAAAATAAGAAATAAAGCCCCCGCGGCGCCCTGTCCTCCCGGCCCGTTGCCAGGCAAGTACTTTCGGCGCAGGCGGGCTTAACTTCTGTGTTCGGCATGGGAACAGGTGTGGCCCCGCCGCCCCCGCCGCGGGGGGCTTTTTTCCTCGGGGCCCTTGGCGGACCCGCCTGAAAACAGCATGGAAAGCTCTGCTTGCAAAAGTTCCCTTAGGCCTCTCAGGGCAAGCCTTCGGCCGATTAGTACCGGTCGGCTTAGCGCGTCGCCGCGCTTGCACCCCCGGCCTATCAACCAGATCGTCTGTCTGGGGCCTTATCCTTTTACAGTTGGACATCTCATCTCAAGGCGGGCTTCGCGCTTAGATGCTTTCAGCGCTTATCCCTTCCAGGCGTAGCTACCCGGCTGTGCCGTTGGCACGGCAACCGGTGCACCAGAGGCCTGTCCGCCCCGCTCCTCTCGTACTAAGGGCAGACCCTTTCAAATGTCCCGCGCCCGCGACGGATAGGGACCGAACTGTCTCACGACGTTCTGAACCCAGCTCGCGTGCCGCTTTAATGGGCGAACAGCCCAACCCTTGGAACCTGCTTCAGCTCCAGGATGCGACGAGCCGACATCGAGGTGCCAAACCTCCCCGTCGATGTGGACTCTTGGGGGAGATAAGCCTGTTATCCCCGAGGTAACTTTTATCCGTTAAGCGATGGCCCTCCCACTCGGGGCCACCGGATCACTAAGTCCTACTTTCGTACCTGCCCGACTTGTCTGTCTCGCAGTCAGGCCCCCTTATGCCTTTGCGCTCTGTAAGATGGTTTCCAACCATCCCGAGGGGACCTTTGAGCGCCTCCGTTGCTGTTTCGGAGGCGACCGCCCCAGTCAAACTGCCCGCCTGGCGTGGTCCTGCAGCCGGTATCGCGGCTGCCAGTTAGAACTTCGACATTGCAAGGGCGGTATCCCAAGGTTGGCTCCGCGCGCGCCGGGGCGCGCGCATCCCTGCCTCCCGCCTATCCTGTGCATGCAATCCCAAAGTCCAGCGCCAGGGTGCAGTAAAGCTCTACGGGGTCTTTCCGTCCAGTCGCGGGTAGCCGGCATCTTCACCGGCACTACAATTTCACCGAGCATGTTGTCGAGACAGCGTCCAGATCGTTGCGCCTTTCGTGCGGGTCAGAACTTACCTGACGAGGAATTTCGCTACCTTAGGACCGTCATAGTTACGGCCGCCGTTTACCGGGGCTTCAGTTCGGCGCCTCGCTTGCGCTAACGCTTCCCCTTAACCTTCCGGCACCGGGCAGGCGTCAGCCCCTATACTTCAGCTTTCGCTTTTGCAGAGACCTGTGTTTTTGGTAAACAGTCGCCTGGACCTTTTCGCTGCGCCCCAGTCGCCTGGGGTCCCCTTCTCCCGAAGTTACGGGGTCATTTTGCCGAGTTCCTTGACAACATTTCTCTCGCTCATCTTAGGATCCTCTCCTCGCCTGCCTGTGTCGGTTTGCGGTACGGGCCGACGCGGCCTCGATAGCGGATTTTCTTGCCGGCGTGGACTCGCCCTCTTCAACTCGCTCGTTTCCACATCGCGCCTTAGGCCTTCTTGGGGGCCATTTGCTCCCCCGGCCCTATAGCGCTTGTCCCGGCACTTCCGTCCGCCGGGAAGGGCTATCCTTCCGTGTCTCCGCATCTCTCAGTCAGCCGCGCCGGGTGCTGGAATCTCTGCCAGCTGTCCATCGGCTGCGCCTTTCGGCCTCGCCTTAGGCCCCGACTTACCCCGGGCGGACGAGCCTTCCCCGGGAAACCTTGGGCTTTCGATGGGCAGGATTCCCACCTGCCTTTCGCTACTCATGCCAGCATTCTCTCTCGCGGGCAGTCCACGCGCGCCTGCGCGCTGCGCTTCGCCCCGCCCGCGAAGCTCCCCTACCGGCAGGGGCCTTCGCCCCTGCCCCATGCCTTCGGCGGCAGGCTTTAGCCCCGTGTAATTTTCGGCGCGCAGCCACTCGACCAGTGAGCTGTTACGCACTCTTTGAATGGGTGGCTGCCTCTAAGCCAACATCCTGGCTGTCTGGGCGGCTGCACATCCTTTTCCACTTAGCCTGCACTTTGGGGCCTTAAACGATGGTCTGGGCTTTTTCCCTCTCGACTGCGGAACTTATCTCCCGCAGTCTGGCTGCGCCCCCTGGCCTGGCGGCATTCGCAGTTTGATATGGCTCGGCAGGCTTTCCGCCCCCTTGCCAATTCAGAGCTCTACCTCCGCCCGCCACAATGGGGGCACGCTAGCCCTAAAGCTATTTCGGGGAGAACCAGCTATCTCCGTGTTCGATTGGAATTTCTCCCCTAGCCATGCCTCATCCGAGCCTTTTTCACAGACACCGGTTCGAACCTCCACGAAGCTTTACCTTCGCTTCATTCTGGGCGTGGCTAGATCACACGGTTTCGGGTCTGCGGCATGCAACTTAATTCGCCCTTTTCAGGCTCGGTTTCCCTGCGGCTCCGCGGCTTTGCCGCTTAGCCTTGCTGCACGCCAGCAACTCGCTGGCCCGTTCTACAAAAAGCACGGCGTCACTTTCGCTCCGCCTGCTTGTGGGCGCAAGGTTTCAGGTTCTGTTTCACTCCCCTCCCGGGGTTCTTTTCACCTTTCCCTCACGGTACTGTGCGCTATCGGTCATCAGGTAGTATTTAGCCTTGGGAGGTGGTCCTCCCGTCTTCCCGCCGGATTTCGCGTGCCCTGCGGTACTTCTTGGCAGCCGGGCCTCTGGGCGTTTCGC
>JAITGT010000099.1 GCA_031280495.1 Eubacteriaceae bacterium | reverse complement strand
CGGGGGTAGGACTCGAACCTACGACCTCCGGGTTATGAGCCCGACGAGCTTCCAACTGCTCCACCCCGCGTCAACAGCATTTTCAATTATATTCAAAGCCGCAGCAATTGTCAAGTGGTATAGTGAAACTTTATTTCTCTCTATAAATAATTCGCCGCGCTCTGTTTGCAATTCGAGGTGAATGCCAAATAGTCATGTTTATTTGCTGTTTATGGTACAATGCGAGTATGAACTGCGAAGCTAACAAGACAAGCCGCTATGCAAAAAATAGTGCTTCAAATTTTCGCGCATGCCGCTTTTTCATCTGTATCGCCGTTTGCCTGTCTGCAGCGATACTGTTTGCAGCATGCTCCCCCCTCCAGGCGCCACCTGGAGGGGAAGGCGAAGCGGCCCATTCTCTGACATTGGGTGAAGTGAGGGATCTCATGAAAAGCCGCATCCCAGACTGTTCGGACGAATCGCAGCCCGATTACTCTTTTGTGGGCGCGGTGGGAGGTTTTGCCCTTCGCATTGGGGAAGACAGCGCAACTGTTTATGAATATGTATCCGTGGCAGCGCTCAAAGCAGCAATGGCGCAGCATCCAGACACAGCAGGCCTTTGGCTTGAAAATGGCCGCTTTCTTCTAGACGCTTCCATCGAAGCGGCAAGAGACGCATTTATGGCATCCTCTCTATGAGTGTTGCGAAAAGAAGCCGCGGGCAAAAGAGCGGCCAAAATCCATTCGCCGGCGCCAAAAGTTTCACGTGGGCACTAGGGCAGTCATGAGGTTATTTCGCTTCTATTGAAAAGAGGCGCAGCATGTTTTCTGCTCTTCCAGCGCCCGACTGCGCATTGAAAAAAGCGCCCCAATGGAGCGCTTATGGCATAACTTTTCAAACTAATGGTGACCCAACCGCGGCTCGAACGCGGGACACCTTGATTAAAAGTCAAGTGCTCTACCGACTGAGCTATTGGGCCACAGCTAGCTTACCCATTATATATTTGCCAACGTTTCATTGTCAAGCGCAAAAGCGTTTGCGCCGTCGATTTAAGCCTCGGAAGAGCTCAAAAGGGAAACTTCTCCGCTTAAGAGGGCGATAGTTTCAAAGTTTGTCTGCACAAGAAGCTCCCCATTTGCGTTAATCCCTATTGCCACGCCCTCTTGGTTTTCTCCAGAAAAAGAAAAAACGATGCGTTTCCCAATGAGCATGGAGCGGCTCTTATATATATTGAGGACTTCTTCTTTTGCAGCCGAAAACAAGTTATGCTCCAGCCGGTTGAGTATCTGTGCGAAGAGAAGGTTTATGTCCAGATCACTCTGGACATAGTCGCTTAAAACCCCCGCTTCTGGCGGATAGCCGCCGCCGCATCTATAGACATTCAGCCCAATTCCGATGACAAACCCGCCTTCAATCTTTTCGGAAAGGATCCCGCATACCTTTTTGCCCTCTACATAAATATCGTTTACCCACTTTATCGCGCAGTCAATTCCGCAGCAGTGCAGGACTGCTTCATATACGCTCACACAGGCTACAATGGTGAGCAGGCTCTCGTTTGCGCTGGTTGCATTAAAAAGGGCAAAGCTGAAGTAAAGCCCTCCTTTTGGGGAGTAAAAAGTGTGTGTTCCCCTTCCTCTGCCGCTTGTCTGCTGGCGCGCCGCAAGCACGCTTCCGTTTGAGGCTAGCCTCCAAAACTGCCCCTTCAAAACAGTGCTGGTTGATTCGCAAACTTCAAGAACTTCCAGGCTGCTCCCAACAATCTGCGTATGCATATGCCGCTTAGCTTTCTCTTCATCCAGTTGAACAATCATGCTGTACTGTTTTCCATATGTTTTGTCGTTATTATAGCACTTCTTGTTCGTTTTCTTGTTTAGCGATTGTACCCGCCTCCATTGCAAAGGTGTTGAAGGCAGCCGCCATTTCCTGTATGATTCATGTTATGAGCACATACAAGTTTTTTCAGAACGATGGATGCAAGTATTTTCCGTGCCACAAGGGCTTGGGCAGTGAAGAGTTCAATTGCCTTTTTTGCTTTTGCCCGCTATATGCGCTGGGAGACAAGTGCGAAGGCCATTTTTCCTACTCAAACAAAAAAGGGGTGAAAGACTGCACTGGCTGTAATTTGCCCCACAGAAAAGAAAATTATGAATGGATGATGGAAAAGTGTTCGGAACTTGTTGAAATGTGCCGCAGGCCGGAGCTAGGCACAGGCGAATGACTGGCGGGAAAAAGTTCGGATTTTGCGGCTTGCGTTGACAATGGAACCATATAAGCGATTTTCTCAGTATTATGACAGCTACTTAAAACTGTACGACTGCAGTGCCTGGTTTCGATATCTCTTCCAGCTTTCTGGCCTGCAAAGCTTGGAGCGCGAAAAAGTGCTGGATTTAGGCTGTGGGACAGGGGACATGCTCTGCCGCTTTGCCCGTGCAGGCGCTGCTGTGACAGGTGTGGACAAATCTAAGGGAATGCTGCGTATATCTAGCAAGAAGGCGGAAGGCGAAGGGGCGCAGGTGATTGAGGGAGACATATCCCGCATAACTCTCAGCGCCGAATTTGGTTTTGTATATTCGATAGGAGACAGCGTCAATTATCTGGATAGCGGCGAATTTGGCTGCATGCTTTCCAATACGCAAAAAATGCTTAGGCATGGTGCGGCTCTCACCTTTGACATGCTGAACTTGAGCTACATGAAGGGCAAAGACCTTAACGAAAACATTTTGACAGAGCGAGGCAAAATTAGCTTCCGCCGCTCGATCCTCGGCGACGTTCTTAGAACGGCTGTGCATATTTCGAGCGGCTTTGCGCATTCTGTTGAAAAGCATGTTCAATATTTCCATGAGCCAAAAGACATTGAGAAAAAATGCAGGGAACTTGGGTATGCAGATGTGCGCTTTTACGAGATATTCACCCAATCTCCCTGGAACAGCGACTCCGAAAAGATCCAGGTTGTCGCACTGAAATGATCCAATCGACTTGACAACAGTATTATGCTCCATTATAATTACACTTGCGTTGCAGCGGTCGCATAGCTCAGCTGGGAGAGCACCTGCCTTACAAGCAGGGGGTCATAGGTTCGAGCCCTATTGCGACCACCAATGTGCGAATTTGGCCCGGTAGTTCAGCAGGTTAGAATGCCAGCCTGTCACGCTGGAGGTCGTGGGTTCGAGCCCCATCCGGGTCGCCATTTAGCCTAGGTAGCTCAGTCGGTAGAGCAATAGACTGAAAATCTATGTGTCGGTGGTTCGATTCCGCCCCTAGGCACCATATCTTTCGTTTGTTGTAGTATTTTTGTGAACGCATGCTAGGGTTGTGTATAGCTAAAGAACAAGAGAAAAGGCTGTTGCTGCAGAAATGCAGCTTTTTTAGTTATGCTTTTTGACCAAACGGTTTGTTCGCGGCAGATGTCTGAGGCTCTGAAAGACGCGCGCAGCAATGGCCCTGTTGTGAAGGCGGAAAACCCTGCCCGCTAACAGAAGTGGCGTGCAAAGGGCGTGGGGCTCATACCTAAAACGCAGTTCTGTGCAATTTCACCTTCCACCAATTGAGGCACGGCTATGCAGCCATGCTCAATAAGGCAAGCATTGACCCAAAAGCCATGGCGAACCAGCTCGGGCACGCAAAGGCCGATATTTCTGTGAATAGGTATTCATCTATAGATTTATGCTTTGTACAAGGGCAGATGGCCAAGCTGCGTCCCTAGCTCTCCAAAAGTTGGCTGCACGGGCTATCATTTGCCTTGACAATTATATGGGCAGCCGCTATACTTAGCCTATTCCATGCACCAATTGATTAAGCGAAAGTGGCTCAGCGGTAGAGCATCGCCTTGCCAAGGCGAGGGTCGCGGGTTCGATTCCCGTCTTTCGCTCCATTTTTTTGTGGCGACATAGCCAAGTGGCAAGGCAAAGGTCTGCAAAACCTCTACCACCGGTTCGAATCCGGTTGTCGCCTCCATTTTTTTGCCGAAGTGGCGGAATCGGCAGACGCACGGGACTTAAAATCCCGCGGTGGCAACACCGTACCGGTTCGAGTCCGGTCTTCGGCACTATGGTTTTTGATATGTGGCTTTGCTGAGCGAAATATAATTTGAGCAGCCAGACCGGCATTTCGCTCAGCGCAACGAAAATCCCGTAGGCTGCAGAACTAAAAAGTGGGACAAGGTTTTCCCGCTGCGCGCCCCCTAGTCAAGCCGTCATCCCCCGCATTGCGCGGTTTTTTTTGTTTGCGGGAAAGGCCCAAACGATAGAACGCCCGAGGCAAACGCGCCAGGGCTTTCACATAGATTCTGTTTATTGAGCATTTGAGTCTTGTGCTTGAACAAGGTCGCGCCTGTTTTTACTTTGGCTAGCTCTCCCATTCACTCCGCCTTGATCGCATTGCAGCTTTTTGCCCACTCCGTTGTGTCTGTCTCAAGCCTTTGCACTCTCTGGTTGACATCCTTAAACTTGCGCTTCAGATCACTCAAACCATCCTAAAATGCGCCCTGCCTTAAAGTGTGCGCCTCGTGCCCATGCATACCGCCCTCTGTCTTGCCCGCGGCGTCTTTACCGAGTTGCTGGCGAGCGCGGAGACTGCCGCTGCAAGGATGGGAAGGAGTGCGAGGACTGTTATGGGCAGCCCGTCTTCCACTTGCCTGCCTAGCGCGTCCAGCGGGACTATAGCCACGCGCGTCGGCGTGCGGGCAGTTTCCGCTGGCTGCCGCCGCGGCTAGACAGCGTCCCAAATTCTCTATGAGGCACCCCGGGCATGTTTGCATCTGCGGCTACGCCCTATAGGCGCTGGGATCTGCCAATCCCCCCGGCCGCTTGAGCGTATGCCGCTCTTAATCTGCGCAGCTATCTGCCCCCAATTGAACGGAGCAATCCGGTTGGTTTCAGCCCGGCCTTTCCCACGGACTGCAAAGTGCGGCCACTCCTCCTTGAATCTTCCGCTACTGTCATGCCTTTATACCAATTGCAGCGCTTTACACCGCACTCGCAGTGCTTCTCGTTTGTGTTGAAATGCGCTGTTGGCTGCCTGGAGTCTTTTGCCGTCGCTGCTGCTAGCTGCGTGAATTGCGAATTATTGTCTCCGGGCAGGTTGCGGGCGCCCTAAACGCTTTGCCAACGCCTCTTTGAGGCACGCTACTGCATAATGCAATCTATCGCAACCTTGACAAGATGCGGGCGCATATTGCAGGAAAGGAGGCTTGGCAAAAGCGCAATTATTGCAAAGCGCATATAGGGAATTGTGAAAGGGTGTATAGTGAGGGTAGCGGCAAAGAACATAACGGCTTCTTAATGGGCATGGCCTTGCTGGCGCCTTTTCTGGGGACGGCGAAGGCAAAAACTGCCAAACTGAGGCATACTTTTCAGCAGGGTAGCGTCTGAGGCGCCTATGCCAGCTGCCATTGCAGGGCCGCCCTCCGCCGAAGAGGGAAAAGAAGAAAAAAGCCAGCTGCGGAGGCGTGCGCAAAAAGAAGGCAAAGCTGCGGCCGCAAAAGCAAACCTCTCTTCCATGCCATGCTGCTCGGCTGTGTCAAAAACAGCCGAGCAGCCGAAAGCATTGCATACCCGATACTGGAAGAGTTTGATTCTTCGGGACCTATGTGGATGAGCCGCTGGCGGAAACTCGGCTGCATCGCCGCCAGGCGCGTCCAGCGCGGTGTACATAACGGACATGGGCGAAAAGTGCCGCAGTGGGGGATGCAGATGCCTAAAAGAAAGCATGCCACTGATTTTGCCTCCGCACAGTCAAATGGATGCGCAGCGTGCAGCATCTGCAAGACAAGGAGAAGACCCCATGGAGGCAAAATGAAAACAAGAGCTTTGATTGCATGTGCGATGGCGCTGCTGCTTGCAGGATGCGCAACTGCGGGCCTGGCGGACAGCAAGGGCGCTGAAGAGGAAGGGGCATTTGGTGATTTGCAGGCGCTTGCCGAAAGGCTTCTGGAAGAGAACCCGATGATTCGCCTGAGCTGGGAATACTACCAGCTTTTGCTCCCGGCAGACGAGATCTCAACGCTCCTTGCCGAGCTGAAGCCTGAAACATGGGAGCCGATGGAATTTGCCTATACTGGCAGGCAACAAGAAAGCCGTGACAGGTTCTCCCTCTACAGCGACAAGGGAGGCGCCCCGGCTGAGATTTGGTTGACTGCAAATCTTCCACTGCAAGGGCCACTTTATACACGAGGCCTTCAGAAGCGGCTGGTCTCAGGCCTGCCTACATGAGCAATGAATATGTCAAGGAGGCCAGAATATACGCCATTCCCAATGAAGTGCTGCTTGCTTTAATAAATTTCGACGAGCGCGTTAAAATGCAGTACCCTTATCCGCGCGTCACTGGCTTTGAAAGCCTGCAGGCGACTGTTGGGGAGATCACAAGAGGCAGCGAGTCGTGGATATGGGTTCCCGTGCCCGGCGAAATTGGCGGCGGCCCGGCCCCTAGGATCACGGAAGCCACGGCCAGCGATTTGATGGCTGCCCTTCGGCTGGGGGAATGGGCTCCAATAGGCGGAGTGAAGGATATCGGCGGCGGAGCCGATCCTGCGGGCGGAAGCGGATTGGCAATTGCCAGAGATAGGCGAGAATCCGATTTTGCCATATATTTTTACGCTGAAACGAGTACCGCAAAAGCCATGCGCAGTGTCTACGACTACTCCTTAGCATAGACAGGGGGGCCTGAAATACACGAAGCGCGGGAATACAGCTTGCCGCTCGGCACGGTGGACGGCCTGATTGATTTCCACAATGGCTTGAAGGCAGCAATGGAAAACAGCTAGCAGGGCAAAGGGCTTTATGCCCTTTTTTGTATGAAAGCGAGGCGAAGCAATGTGGATGGAGTACGCGGAAAACGTTCGGATCGTTTGGATGGTGCGGGGTATGCTTGTTTTGCTGGCCATTGCTTTTGTTTTCGGAATTTTGGCGGCAATTGATCCGATGCCAAAGGCGCGCAAGAAGAAAAGCGGGAGCGAGCCTCTCCAGCTCCCCGCGCCGCGCAAGGGGCGCATATTCCGCATCAAGCGCGATGCGCAAGATCCGCCGCCAGAAGGGCTTTAGCGGCAAAAGGGCTGCATTGGCCCATCGAAAGTGCATGTCTTTGGCATATCATAAAAAGGAAGGGGATAGTTGCGCCCATCCTCTTCGGCAGACGCTGCTTGAATAGGTATTCAAGCGCTTCGCGAATTGTGCGGAACTGTTTAGCGATACCGTTATGAGTGGCTATCCAGTTCCTTTTTGCATACTATAGCGTTCCCACTTTTCTCAACTCCCTTTTATGTTCTTATTATACATATATGTACATGCATGTATATGTAAAGGGTTTTTTATGCATTTTCAAAAATAAAGTTGCTAGTATGTTGAAGCTGCAATTATGCTATGATTGGTGCATGGAAACAAATTAGCGAGGCATATTGCCGACGGCGCATTTTATGAGTTTAAGCGCCAATTGCTGTATAAAGCAGAGGCAACGGGCACAAAAGTGGCATTGGCGGATCCGTTTTTCCCATCCAGCAAAACCTGTTGTAATTGCGGCGCTGTTTATGGCGGCCTGAAACTCTCGCAAAGGGAGTGGGGCTGCAAAAGCTGCGGCGCCCAGCACCACAGGGATGTCAACGCCGCCAAGTGCTTAGAATAAATAGCTTTAGAGAAACTGGAAGCTAGCTGAAAACAGGCAAGAGCAGTATAGTTCTTGCCGTGAGTTACACGGCGCCAGCCTGTGGAGAGTTCCGCGCAAGCTACTCCTTGAAGCAGGAATTAAACATCAAATCTGATCAATGATTAGAATTAATTAGAATTGTATAATTTTTAAGTAACGGGACAGACAGAGTATATATAGGGGCTTTATGCTAGACCGGAAAGTTATTTGCAGGATATGCCTAACAGGTTCGATCTGGCTTTGGCACTTACAAATCTCTATCAATATGCACTCGTTGCATAGCGCCCAATAGACACGCTATTTTGCGATGGCCTCCAAACCGCCACAGCTGTTTCCATGCCCTGTTTCTCTCGGCGCCTCTCGCGCTTTCGCAATTGCGCGCGCATATTTTTTGGCTCTTGAGCAATGCAGC
>JAITGT010000020.1 GCA_031280495.1 Eubacteriaceae bacterium | reverse complement strand
CTGCCGAGCTTCAAACGCGTCTATTCTCTTCCAAAGCAGAGGCATGTCTGTCTTGACTTTGGCTAGCTCTTTGGTCCACACTGCCTTGCTGCATCGCAGCTTCTTAACCCCGCTCCGCTGATGCCCCGTCTCAAGTTTTTGCACACTTTGGTTGATTTTCTTAAAGCTTTCCTTCATCAATTCATGAAGGTCTACCCTGAACCAGTCCAGCTTGGAAGCGAGAACATCATTCCCTGTTCCCGCCGTCTTTTCTGTCTTGCAAGCAGAGACTTTGACCGAGATGATGGCGAGCGCGAAACCGCCGCTGCAAAGATGGAAGGAGCGCGAAAATTGCACTGAGCAGCCATCCTCCATCTGGGCTGCCTAGTACGTCCAGAGGGACTTGAAGCGCCGTGTGCCGGCATGTGGGCAGTTTCCCACGCTGTTGGAGTCGGCATCGCAAATATATTCCATGTTGGCATCCCTGTCGCGTTTACTTCCGCTGCAACGCCCTTCAAGCGCTGGAACGCAGCGCCAGTGTTCGCGCTCGGCGACTATGTCAAAGATCAAAAATATCTTCCAAAAGGGCTTGGGAGTGCTGGCGCTTGCATGCATTGGGTTGGCTGCATTTTCTGGGGACCGTGAAGACACATGCAGCCAAACAGAGCTGTATGTTCCCTACAAGCCAGCGCGCCAAAAGAGAACAAGGCAGGACTGAAAAACCAAAGCCTTCTTCCATGCCAAACAAATCGGCGGTGTCCAAAACAACAGAGCAACCAAAAGTTATTGAGTACCCAATGCCGAAAGAGCTGAAGACGTGTTTGATTCTTCGGTGGCCTACATGAATGAGCCACTGGAGGAAGCACCGGCCGCATTGCCGCCAGGCGCATCCATCACTGTGCATAACGGTCACTGTCGAAAAATGCCGCAGCGACGGGTACAGATGCCTAAAAGAAAGCCACTGATTGGCCTCCGCCCAGTCCGCGGCTACACAGTGTGCAGCGTTAGCAGGCCCTACTATACAGAAGAGCCCCATGGAGGCGAAATGAAAACAAGAACATTGACTGCATGCGCGATGGCGCTGCTGCTTGCGGGTTGCGCAGCAGCAGGCCCGCCGGACAGCAAGGGCGCCGAAGAGGAAGGGGCATTGGGCGACTTGCAGGCGCTTGCCGAAAGGCTTCTGGAAGAGAACCCGATGATTCTTCTAAGCCGGGAATACTACCCGCTTCAGCTCCCGCCAGATGAGATCGCCACCCTCTTTTCCGCGCTAAAGCCTGAAACCTGGGAACCAATGGAGTTTGCCTATAATGGCAAGCCAAATGTAAGCCGCGACGGGTTCTCCCTCTATAGCGACAAGGGAGGCTCCCCTGCCGAGATTTGGGTTGACTATGGAACCTCTACGGCAAGGGCCACTTTATACGGGAGCGTTTCAGAAGCGACCGGATTTACGCCCGCATATATGAGCAATGAAGATGTCAAGGAGACCAGAAAGTACACCATTCCCAACGATGTGCTGCTTGCCTTAAAGGGTTTCGACGAGCGCGTTAAAATGCAGTACCCTTATCCGCGCGTCACTGGCTTTGAAAGCCTGCAGGCAATCGTGGACGAGATGATTAGGGACGGCGAGGCGGAGATATGGATTCCCATACCCGGCGAAAATGGCGGCGGCGCAGCCCCCATGATCACAGAAGACGCGGAAAGCGATTTTTTGTCTGTTCTCCAGCCTGGGGATTGGGTTCGCAATGGCGGGGCAAAGAGCATTCGCGGCATGTCCAATCCTGCGAACGGAAGCGACTTGGCAATTACTCGTTCCTTTTTCGAGAGTGATTTTGACATATACTTTTACGCTGAATCAAATACCGCGATGGTCGCGCGCATAGTTTACGACACCTCCGTAACATGGATAGGGGGGCCAGAGATATTCGAAGCGCAGGAATACAGCCTGCCACCTGGCACAGTGGACGGCCTCATTGATTTCTACAATGGGCTGAAGGCGGCAGAGACGGCCAGCTAGCGGGGCAAAGGGCTTCAGGCCCTTTTTTTGCATGGAGGCGAGGGGGAAGTTATGTGGATGGAGTACGCGGAAAACGCCCGAATCGTTTGGATGGCGCGGGATACGCTTGTTTTGCTGGCAATTGCTTTTGTTTTCAGAATTGTGGCGGCAATCGATCCTGCGCCAAAGGCGCGCAAAAAGAAGAGCGGCGTCGGGCTGCTCTACCCAGATTGAGAGATTTTTTCTGTTATTATAGCGCCCAACCCTTTTGAGGCAATTGACTTGCTGCCGCATTTTGACAGCTCTTCGCGTTGCGGCTCATAAAAACTCAGCAATTTCACGGCTTTCTTTGCCATTTTCATATGAATATTATACGTTTACCCTCAGGCATTGCTTTTGCAATGCGCACGCTTTTGCCAGTATGTACATTAGTGAGCATAAATATGTCAATTTTCTGTAGCCGAGCTCGGCTCTTGGCTCCCCGCATTGATTGCGCTGCATATTTCAGCCCATCTCCTCCAATAACCCGCCTCAAGCTTTTGCACATTTGCGCTGATTGCCCACTAGATCAGCATTAATTGCGCTACTCTTCCCTGAACCAGTCCAACTTTGAAATGAGCGCCCCTTGCCAAACATCCTCGCTGTCTTGCCCTCAGCGCCATAGGCAGGAATGTGGCATGCGTGGTTACTCCCGCCAATGCGCTCGCAATTGAAAAAGGCACGGGCCCAAATGCGGCTCTTAGCACAGGCGCCAGACCGCAAAGCGCGCTACCCTGCAATGCCCAGTGCCCGCCTAGCTTTCTTTTGCGATGCTTACGCAAACAAGCCCAGAGGCAAAAAATGGTCTTTAGCAGTTCATAGTATATACAGATAGCTGTTCTGTGTATATTTCGGCAGCACAAAGAATTGAGAGCGTGCAAACGTTTGTTGTTTTACTTAACTATAAATATATATTATATATATAGCTTAAAATTGTTTTCTTTTCGCTAAATATCTAAGCATTCATTCACATATAATGATTCGTATTTTATGCATATTAAATGTTGAAACAAATAGGCCCTTCTATTATACTGACAATTGGGCAAGCTTTAAAAGCATGGACATAATTTATATTGTAACGGCAAATGTCTAATTACTAGCCACTCTGGCCATAAGGAAGGTGACTACATTTGAAAAGGAAGACGCTATTGGCTCTTGCAGCGCTTCTTGCCATGCATGCCCGCCAGCCTGTTAACGCCGCCCAATCCCAATTTATTGGCAAATCGCCGGGAGCGCCGCAAGCCCTGCCTGTCTCTTCCACGCGAACTGCTGAGAGCGTGAGCCAGCTAAGCATTGCGCCCATCCACGCTCGCGTGGAGAATTCGACGAATGGGCTCAAGTATGAAAGCGAAGACAACGCAAAGACATGGTCAGGCGGGCAGCAGCCGCCGTTCCGAATGTCCATTGGCCTATTTGAAAACGCAGACGGGTCTCGCAGCCTTGACTCCATGATTGTCAATGGCTCACCCTATATGGCATGGACAGGGGCCAGCTACAGCCTATACGAAAAGGAAGAGGGCGGCTGGCGGCTTCTTAATGGAGGCATGCGCTGGACGGGCGGCAGAGAGCCGATTGCGCCAGGCGAGTACCTTCGCCAAAGCGCCAACATTACCTACTACAGCCTTAGGGCGGGAACGTACCGCATTGAGCGCAAAATTGACGTGGAGGGGCCGTCGAGAGGATTTTTGTTCACAAGCGAGTTTCACATTTTGTCGAACCCAAAAGACAGTGTGGCGGGGAGCGTGCGGCTCAAGGTCGAAGGCCCGAACGGGGATACATATTACAGCATTGACAACGGAAAGACATGGGAAGGAAAAAAGCCAGAAATCTGGGTCTCCCTTTTCGAAAAAAGCCTTTCGCTTGACAGCAAAGCCCTTGAGTTTGAAGCGCACAACCAATCCGGCGCCTGGATCGATCTTGAAAAAGCGTATACATGGAGCTTCCTAACAAAATGGGGAGAGTGGAGGCGCGTCAATTTATCGATGGAGTTTTCCGAAGAGGCATACAGAGTGAGGCCTTTGTCCAAATTCTCCCTTTCTTCCCGCTTTTCTGAGTACGCTCTCTGTGCAGGCGCCTATCAAATAACGCGAAAAGCGCGTTTAGCAAGCGGCGGGACTGCAATTTTTACGATGGAATTTGAACTGAAGGCAAATGGTCCAGACTCGCCTGGCGGGCCAGCAAAGATATCGGCGCAAAATCCAGACGGATCCTATTCGGAAAGCTATGACAGCGGAAAGACATGGAAAGGGCCAACGCCAGAAGTCTTTATGTCGATCGAAATCGCAAGCGCTGCATCCGACGCATCCGCCTTTGAAAACACCCTGACAAACGGAACAAGCGAAATAGTGCTGGCAAGCAAGGCGTTTGCTTTGGAGCATTGGCGCTCTGGCGCCTGGACAGAGGTATTGATCAGAGATAGCGGGCAAGATTACTCTATCCAGCCTAACTCTTCTTTCTCCATTGGCTCAAGGCTTGGCGGGGTGTATCTCTCCGAAGGCATATATCGGGTCACGCGCACAGCAACTGGGGTGCAGGGAAATGTCTACACCCTGGCAACCGAGTTTCGCCTCGAAGACAAAAGGGCTTCCGGAGGATCTGCGCTTTCTGGAACGGAGTCAGTAGACGCTTTGGCCAATAGCAACGAAAGCGAAAGCAAAATAGGGGAAGATCCACTGGATGTTGGCTCCGCTTTGGAAAGCAGCACAGGAGCGCCCGAAAGGGAAAGCGAGTATAGCCCGCCTTTTGGGAAATCGCCGATTCCCCCCTCCGAAGTGACTGTGGAGGTTGTGGACGAAAGCACTGGCCGCATGAACTTGAGCTTCAACAATGGCAACACATGGGAAAGCAGCCGGCCAGATTTTTATATGTGCCTTTACATTGAGCCCTTTTCAGCAGGGGCTTTGTCCATCGAGAACGTAATATTTAACGAATCGCCTTGCCTTGCGCTGATGGGAAGGGATTTTGGGATGTTTCGGTACGAAAATGGGGCGTGGGAAAAAGTCGACACGCGCCTGCGAAAAACAAATGACGCATACGCTGTCCAGCCTGGCGCAAGCTTCACAATGGGCGCTACCCTTAGCGGGCTTGATCTGGCTTCGGGCACATATAAAATCGCCCGGACCGCTTTCCTTTCTGAAGATGGAAAGGAGCGCACGCTGAGGATGGAGACCCGTTTTGAGCTAAGGGACAGGGCAAGCGCGCGCAGTGAGGAGGGCAGCATTGCTGGTATGGATTCTGGCGCTGGCAACAGCGGTGGCTCTGGCGGAAGTAATGTCGACAGCGCTCATGGTGGCGGTATTGGCATGGAAAGCTATTTCAGCCCCGATGAGCTTTATAGCAAAATTGAAGAGGGCAAAACCGAGATCTGGGCCGTCCAAGCTGGATCCGGAAAAGAAAGCGTAAGCAGGGACAAAGGCACAACATGGTCAGGCGGAACCCCGCCCATCTACATGTCATGCGAACAGTCTGTTAAGGCAGGCGCAGCCAGCATTCAGCTGAGCTTGACAAACAGCCAGGCAGAAAAGACAGCAGAGGCGTCCGCCGCAGTGCGGGTTTTTGCCCTGTCAAACGGCACGTGGCGCTATTTGGGAGAAGTTGGGCGCGCAGGCGCGCCTCCCCTTTCCGTAGGCAGCCTGTCCACAAAAGCGGAAGGCATAAGCCTTTCCAACTTCGAAATAAAAGAGGGACTCTACCGCATTACAAGGGCAGCCAGGCTTGAGGGGGAGGAAAACTCATGGACGCTCTCAACTGAGTTTGCAGTCTCAAAACCGCAAAAGCCCGATTAACGCTGCTGCAACTAGAAGGGCTGGCAAACCTGGCTCTTCTTTTTTTATTTTAGTCGAAGATCAACCGCGACGCGCGGTATTCGGGCATTTCCGTCAGATCTTTTATCCAAAAGAAGTCATTTCTGGGCAATTCTTCTGCTACCAGCACCTGGATAGGGATGAGATTGTCGGAAATGCTGTATATGCCTGCAGACTTTTTTTCGAGTTCGCGGGACTGGTACTGTGACATAAACTGAAAGAAGGCCTTTGGCTTTTTCTCCTGCAAGAAAGCAATGGTTATGTCATTAATCTTTAGCCTCTCCGATTTATAGCGGTCTGCCTGAAATTTATAGGCAAACGAAAGCGCCAAATAAAAGTTCTTGATAAGGTCGACC
>JAITGT010000006.1 GCA_031280495.1 Eubacteriaceae bacterium | reverse complement strand
CGGAATTGCCGGTGCAAGCGTCATGACAATTGGAACAATTACGTACGCCGTCCAGATGCTCAACCGGCTCTACCGCCCAGTGCAGTCTCTGCTTTCCGTACAGGTGGACTTTACGCGATCCCTCGCGCTGTTTGTGCGCATCTTTGAATATTTGGATATGAAAAGTGAAATTAAGACAAAAGAAGGCGCAGTGAAGCCGGATCTTGCCTCTGGCAGCGAGATAGAGTTCCGCAATGTCTTTTTTTCCTATTCCGGCGAATCGGACACGCTTTCCGACATCTCCTTTGTACTGCCAAATGGAAGGATGTATGCTATTGTCGGGCCATCCGGTGCAGGAAAGTCGACGATTGTGAGCCTTATTCCGCGGCTGTATGACGTGCGAAGCGGATCTGTTGCAATAAACGGCGTGGATGTGCGGGATATCGATCTGGAGCATCTGCGGGGAAACATAGGAATCGTTAGCCAGGACACTTATCTTTTTAACGCGACGATTAAGGAAAACCTGCGCTACGCAAACGAGCAGGCGACGGACGAGGAAGTGGAGGAAGCCTGCAAAGCCGCCAACATCCATGACTTTGTCATGGCGCAGCCGCTGCGCTACGAAACAGTTGTTGGAAACCGCGGCCTAAAGCTGTCGGGCGGCGAAAAACAGCGCATATCCATCGCTCGCGTCATCCTAAAGGATCCAAAAATTTTGGTTTTGGACGAGGCGACTTCGTCACTTGACTCAATATCCGAACACTTAATACAAGAAGCGTTAGACAGCATTATGAAGGGCCGCACATGCATTGTCATAGCGCACCGCCTGTCCACTATTTTGTCTGCTGACAAAATCCTTGTCGTTCGCAGCGGGCAGATAGTCGAAGAAGGCAGGCACGAGGATCTTTTGGACAGGGGAGGCGTTTATAAGCAGCTGTACGAAACCCAATTTCGGGAAGTGCTTGACAAGGAGCTTTCCGCCTCGTACCAGGAGGCGGAAAGAAGGGAAGGGTCATACAATAGGAAAGCTCTCTAAAGGGGGGGTGCATGAATCAATCAATTTGGGACAAAGCCGTGGCTTTTCATGGGCATGAGTGCCCTGGCCTTGCCATTGGGGTGCGGGTGGCGGAAGCGGCACGCGATCGAATAAAGATCACGCGCGCTTTGGATGAAGAGATAGCCTGCATAACAGAAAACGACGCCTGCGGCGTGGATGCAATCCAGTGTTTGCTTGGATGCACCATTGGAAAAGGCAACCTTATTTACAAAGCAACAGGAAAAATGGCTTTTACGCTTATCAACCGCGCTTCAGGCGAAGCCGTCCGCTTCTACTTTAAGGGAAAGAGAGGCGCAATGAGCCTAGACGCATATAAAGACTATATACTTTCCGCTCCGCTGGGTGAGCTGTTCAATTCTCGCCCAATGGACGGAGAATATCCAGAGAAAGCGAAATCATTTGAAAGCATTGCCTGTGAGAGCTGTGGGGAAGAAGCGCCAGAAAACATGGTTAGAATCCAAGGAGGGAAAAAAGTCTGCATGGACTGCTGCCATGCCTATAGCAGGGGATGGTGATGGAGAAAGGCGCAAGTGCCTGAAAAGAAGCCTCTGGCTCTGGAATGGCCAGCATGAAATGCTGGTAAAGGCGGCTTGGCAGACCCGCCCCAGCCGCAGGCCGCATGCATGCGGCATGCTGCGCTGTCTATGCCCAATGCAATTTCACATTGGGTAGTACATTGGCAATGTCTGAATGCAGCTTGCGAGCGAAAGCAGAAGCATTGAAAGTCCGGCAAGGGCGATGCACCGCTTTATTTTGTTTGCGTTTTTCATGAAAAGCCTCCTCTAGTTGCGTAAATACTATAAACACACATATACATAAATATAGTTACTGAGTAATTATATCATTGAAGCATAGATATGTAAATATGTAAATGAAAATAATGATAGCAATTCGCTAAATGCATAGCAAAGAGAGCGTGGCTTAATGCGATTTGCATAAGGTTTTGCTGCTGTGCCGCTTGGCTTTTTGTTCCATGCCGATTATAGTGTAAGGTGAGTTTGTTTTTAGGAAGGGTAGGCCATGAAAAAAACGATCTGCGCATTGCTTGCAGTGTTGCTGGCAAACGTCGCTGTGGGCTCTGTTTTTGCAGCCCCAAAAACGCTCATACATCCAATGGCTGGAGTCGACGTTTCGGAATGGAATGGGGAAATAGATTTTGGCGGCTTAAAGCAAGCGGGCGCTCAGTTTGTCATGATTCGCGCAGGCTCTGGAAGAAAAGGGACAGTCGATCGGCGCTTTCACGAAAATATGGCGAACGCAAAGAAAGCCGGCTTAAAAGTTGGCGTGTATTTTCAGCACAACGTGGGGAGCGCAGACGACGCCGTTCGCGCCGCATGGTTTCTCCTGGACACGATTTCCGGCTACGAACTTGACTTTCCGGTGGCTCTTGATTACGAATACGAAACGGGAAACGATGACTATGGAATCGAGGAATACAGCAAATCCCATCTGTCCGAGATAGCAGACGCATTTCTCGGCGAAGTTGAGCGCGAAGGCTATATTCCAATGATCTATGCAAGCAAGTATATTCTGCAGCAGAGGCTTTTGCCCGAAACTCTTGAGAAATATGCAGTCTGGCTGGCACACTATGCTGATGAGACTGATTTTGCGGGGCATAGCATATGGCAGCATTCTAAGACAGGCACTATTGGCGGAAAGCTGTTCGACCTAAATATTTGTTACTCTGACTTTTCCTAAAAGACGCCATGCCAGCCCATTGGCAGGCTCTCAATATTCCCTATCGTGAAAAAGGCATTGCAATTCAGCCCCAAAAACGGAAACGGGCGGCACAAAACAGCGTGCCGCCCGTAATTTTATTGTCCAGCATGCAGCCGAACAAGCATTCAGGCCTCACTTGCGCCTGCACTCGGGAGATTTGCCTTTCATGGGAAAGGGCGCCTCTCCCTTCGCCCTGTATTTATGTGCATTTTCACTCTGCTTAAGCGCCTTCCGTAGCGGACTTGCCGGAAAGGGCCTCTCCGTCGAAGTCAAAGCCGATTGTTTTCTTTGGCAAGTCAGGGTTCTCCCTTGGCAGCTTAATGAGCACAAAATTTATTTGCGAGACATGCTGAACTAGCTGTATGGGTGACCGGTCGTTCAAGTGGCCGTAGAATTCGATGAGATAGGGGTTCTGAAAGCCAATGCTCTCTATGTTGAAGCGCACCGTTTCCCCAAAGGAGACCAATTGGAGGCCGACTTCGTGTTCGTCGTCCAGCTTTTCGTTAAAGGCGTTGATCTCCTTTACGATCTGTTGATAAAAAATGCTCGCATATCCATTTTCAAACTCTTCCTTCTTCATGCGAAGATAGGCCATCATTTCTGGCGGCATGTCCGCATTTGCCGCCAGGCTGTCGCTTGACACGGATTCAAGGGCCTGTTCGCTTAGGCTTGGCTGCGGGGCGGCGAAGCTGGCTTCTGCTTTGCTTTGGCCATTTTTCTCTGGCATTTCTTCCATTGCAGTGAGCACCACCTTTCTTTGGATCGATTTTATCATGTCTTTGGATATTGGGGATGCGCTTGCGGCGCCTTCTGGCCTCGATCCAAAAACTGGATGCCAATCTTGCAGAAAACAATCGGGATATTAAGGCAATGCTCTCAGTATTAGGCATGTAGGCGCAATAACAGCGGAAAAGAAAAGGAGATGGACATGGCATCAAAGGAAGACATGAAGAGGGCGCTTGAGCAAAGGGATTTTTGGAAGAAAGAAGAAATGGAAGAGCAGGCGCAAGGCAAGGGCGAAGTGGACGAACTGTTTGTGCAAGCCGTCCGGCTGTGGCTGAGCGATCCGTCCATACGCGGAACTTCATCCAGCAAAGCAAAAGCAATGGACACTGTGAATTGTCTTGGCCTGGCCAAAGCCTTTGCCCTTCTTTGCGCTGATTTGAGATTTTCGAAGGAGATCCAGAAATCAGGGTGACGAAAACATAAAGCTGCGCGCATGGCCCGAAAAGATTTTTGGCTGTATACATAATTGCGCACTTTCGCGAAAAAGTGCAAGGGCTTGAAAAAATGAAAGGGGGCGCCATACTTCAGGCGAAGCGAAACATTATGCATGCCATTATTCTTTTGCAGGGGCCAGAGTCTCAAAAAGGGCTCATGTGTGTGCCCCTGCTGTCTGATTATGCAGCTACAAGCATGATACGCGACGCAAAACTATTCGGATTGAGCTGAGAATTTGCGAGAGACGCTGGCCTCGCTTGCTTGCTCCGATTCACACTGAGGAAAACGAGCCTTGCAATGCCAAAGGCGGCAACCTTAACAAAATCAAAAGTGATATTGGCGGATCCGTTTTTCCCATCCAGCAAAACCTGCTGCAATTGCGGCGCTGTTTATGGCGGCCTGAAACTCTCGCAAAGAGAGTGGGGCTGCAAAAGCTGCGGCGCTCATCACCACAGAGATGTCAACGCCGCTAAGCGCTTGGAAAAAATAGCTTTAGAGAAACTGGAAGCTAGCTGAAAACAGGCAAGAGCAGCATAATTTATGCCGTGAGTTACACGGCGCCAGCCTGTGGAGAGTTCCGCGCCAGCTACTCTTTGAAGAAGGAATTAAACATCAAATCTGAACAATGATTAGAAATATATATATTTGTATAAGTTTTAAATAACGGAACAGAATTTATGGATCCAGCCGAGCGAATCAGAATTGCTGACGCTTAGCGGGCGAAAAGCAATTCGAGGCTCAGCGGCACGCTGCGAAAGAAGGCGAAGGGCGTGCTGCTGCTGCAGCGGGGCAGCCAAAGCTGGCCAATACAAAAAAAGCCTTATTGACTAGAAAAGCGGCTGAAAGGTTTGCCCTTCAGCCGCGCCAGCGTTTGCTCATTTCACTTTTTCTTAGGTTTCTTAAACTGCTCAATGATGTTGGAGGGAACAATAGGCTTAACGCGCAGCTTGCTGTCCTCCGCTGGGGGGCTGAAGATCTTTTCCACTGGCGTGTTTCCGTCCAGCGGAACTTTTGTCTGTGCCTGTTCGATTATTTTCTCAGCGGGGATTTTTCGGTTTTTTAAGCGGTGGAACACTTTTGTTTTAAGGATGGTGTAGGCAACGCTTGTGAGAGGTATAAACAAAATCATCCCAAGCACGCCAAATGTGTTGGAGCCGAGCGTAACTGCAAACAGCACCCACACAGGAGGCAGCCCAACTTTTTTTCCGACCACGTTGGGGTAGATAAGGCCGCCTTCCAGCTGCTGCATTAGCATAAAGAGCAGAATGAACCCAAGCGCTTTCAGCGGGCTGATAAGAAGTATGAGGAAAGAGCCAACGAACAAAGCAACAAAATTGCCAAATATTGGAACGAATGTGCAAACGCCAACCAGGCAGGCGATCATGAAGGAAAGCGACGGCACTTGAAGGATCATCATAATGATGAAGGTCATTGTTGCGAGGATGCCTGCCTCAATGCTTTGCCCAGCCAAATAATTGCTGAAAGTTGTATTGGTCAGCCTTGCAACATACACAAGCTGATCCGCTGCCTTTGTGGGAAGATAAGCGTAAGCAAGCCCTTTGAATTGAACTGTCAGGCGCTCCTTCATGAGAAGTGCGTAAATGGCAAACACAAGCCCAATAAAGAAGCTCACCAGCCCTCCGATAAAGTTGGTGAGGAAGCCAAATGTGGATCCAATAAGGCTTGTGCTAAAATCTGTCACCCATTTGATTATATTATTGCCAATGGTGGTCAAATCTAGCTGTGCCGGGTTAAGGCTTGGGTACTGCTCAATCAATTCGTTGAGAGTTGTCAGTTCCGGGTATTTTTCGATAAGGCTGCTGGCCAGCTTCTGGATAGACGTAACAAATCCGGGGATCCGGCTGACTATGTCGTTGATGGTTTCTATCAGGGAGGGCACCACCATAAACAAGACAAAGAAGATAACAGCAATAGCGGACAAAAGCGTCGCAATCAAACTCAAAAGCTTTCGCAATCCCTGCTTTATCGGAAGATGGGAAAACACATGGTTTTGAAAGACGCGCATGGGAACGATGAGAATCAATGTAAGAAGCACTCCGTTGAGCATGGGCTTAAACAGAGCGACAACCCACCGCGCAAAAGAAATGGTCTGATCAAAGTTCTGCAGCAGCGTAAAGGCGACAATTCCAGTGATGACAATAAACAGGATAGTCCTAACGTTCTTTTTGTTCAATTCCATATTTCTCTGACCCAAAGAGCTGTTTGTCAAATAGGAGATAGCAGCAGAAAACAACGGCTCCGACACTGATAAAGCTGTCTGCCACGTTAAACACGGCAAAATGTATTATTCGAAAATCAAACATGTCTATAACATAGCCGCGAATGAGACGGTCGATCATATTTCCAAGAGCCCCAGCAATGATCATGCTCAAGGAAAAAAGGTACAGCCTCTTGCGCGGGAATGCCTTCACTTGGGCGAAGAGAAAAAGAAGCATGACAAGCGAGGCGACTGCGCTGACCAGCCCAAGCAGGCGGGAGTTTCCCTGTAAAATTCCAAAAGAGGCCCCAGTGTTTTCAGCATAAGTCAGGTAAAACACTTTTTGAATGACTGGCATTCCTGGCAAGTGCGAAAGGGCAGACTTTGCCATAATTTTGACGGCCTGATCTAAGCCGATCATTAAAGCTATTGAAGTTAAGTACAAAAATACCATGGATCTCCGTTCCCTGGGCCAGCAGGCCCGGCTTTTGGGTATGCATTTAAGCGAAAAAAGCGCTTTTGGCGCCTTCTCAGCGACTAATTATACCACACAATGCTTAGATAGCGAAAACATGCCCCTCCGCGGCCCCAAACCCAGCGCTGACGGTCGAAAACGCCAATATAAGGCCCAAGAGGCGGCAA
>JAITGT010000062.1 GCA_031280495.1 Eubacteriaceae bacterium | reverse complement strand
TTTATTTTTTTCCAAACGTATTTCGTGACACAGCTTTCAGATGCCTTGCATCCGTCGCCTTCGTCTTTTGCCGCTGGGCAGTCCACGGGGCTGAGGTCGCCTTCCAGACTGCGCAGCGCATCCCCAACGCTAATTTGATTGGCTGGCTTTGCAAGGACATACCCGCCGCGCACTCCGCGCACGCTGTCGAGAAACCCATCGCGCTTAAGTTTGGAAATGAGCTGCTCCAGGTACCCTACGCTCATCGACTGGCGGGTGCAGATGGAACTGATGGACACAGGCTCTGTCTGCGAGTGGACTGCTATGTCAACGAGGGCTCGAAGACCATATCTTCCTTTAGTGGAAAGCTTCATTCAGGCCGCCTTTCAAATTTGTGTGCTGCTATTTCCTACTTGTTTACTATTGATTCTCATTATAGAATATGAGCGAAGGGATGTCAATAAAACCCTAGTAACTTAGCAGGAATTTTGCCTACGCGTATGTAAGGTACAGAAGCGTCGCGAGAGCGGCGGTCGTTTTGGGGTGCAGGTAGCTTAGAAAGGACTGAAATTTGTCGTACTTGCTTGGCTTTGCAGAGATGAGCAAGAGAAAGTACTTCATAAACAGCATGGAATCTGGAGTGCTTTTTCCTGGCTCAGCGATATTGGAAAGGGTGTCCTTAAGCTCGCTTGCGCTCAGCAAGGAATTTTTTGCTATGCCCATTTTTTTTCTGCACTCGCTCACTGTTGCGCTTAAAAGTTTGTCTGGCACGAACTTTTCGTCGTTTTTTACTCCAATAAACCGGGCAATGTTTTCCAAAAGGGGTATGTAGCAGTCTGCCCCTTTGTATCCAGCTTCCGCCAGCAATGCGGAAAGCCTGGCCTCAACAGACTGCTTGTCTACTGCATTGATTCCAAGGAGCAGCCGCAAAAGCTCATTGAGGTGAGCGGGGAGTGGCGCGCCCAGCTTTTCTCGAAAGCTGTCAAATTCTACGCTGGCGCCTTGCTTGATGAAGAAGTGGGAGCCAATGCTCTTTTCAAACATGCGCAAAGTGTCCAAGTAGCCGATCTTTATGTTATTTCGCATTTTTTCGACAGGTTCGTTGAGGGTAAATTCCATTGCCTCGCTGGCGCGAATGAGCTCGACTTCAGGCTTAAGGCTTGGCGGTATGACAAGGACGTCGTCGGTGGACAGAATTTTGTCCACCCCTGCGTACTGAATAATCCAATAGGGCGAGTATTCCGCAGAAAACTGCGGATCCTGCGCCCTGTTTACCTGGGCAATTTGGGGGAAGCAAGCCGCGGCGAGAAGAAAGCTCGTGAGTTTTCCCCGGGGAATTTTGTTGAGGGTTATCATCTCTGCTTCCATATTCATTACAGAAATAGAAACAAAGCCCATTTTTGTTTTCGAGCGCCGTACGTCCCGCTCGTCAATGAATTCTTCGATAAGGCTTTTGAGAGGGGCAAGCTCTTCAGTCTTGCCCTGCACATAGTTGACAAATTGGCGGCGAAACTGCCGAGTCTCTGTAAGGGACCATTCGTCTGTGTATTTTTGCGCAATTGTTGTATTAACGTAAAACAGATTTTTTGCGGAAACATTTCTCCAAAACCGGACGGCTTTCTCAAAATCCCCCTGCGCTATGAGGGCGGCGTTGAGCGCCCCGACAAAGGAACCGGAAACAGCGGAAATTTGGATGTTCAATTCGCGCAGGGCCTTCCACGCCCCAATTTCAAAGGAGCTCTTTGCGCCGTCAGAGCTCAAAACCAGGCCATATTCCGCCATTTCCCCTCCTCTAAGATGATATATGCAAAACTTGCGGTGCAAGCAACAGTTATGGCAAGCGATTTTTCAGCCAAAGCGCGGCGCCGCGGCGGCAAAGCGCGCAAATTCCCTCAATAGACGCATGATTCACTATATAGATATCTTTCATTCCTCGCCGCTGCCGTGGGCCGTCTCGCAGAAGGATAATAACTTTACTGTTATGGTATAGTGATTGCGCAAATAAATCAATATTTCGCGGAATGTTCATCGCATTGTGACAAATGTTCAGGAAATGGGGCGTAATGCGCTTTTTTATACGCGCGGATTGAAAGCGCGCTCTTTGGCGGGGCAAAGCCAAAGTATTTGCCTTCCCATTGTTTTCTGCTACAATAGGAAGAAATTTTCATGAAACGAGGAGGCGAAATTGGGAAAAATTGTTGGCGAAGGCCTCACATTTGACGACGTGCTTCTCTTGCCGCGCAAAAGCGGCGTGACGCCAAGGGAAGCCGACGTGTCAACGAGGCTGACACAAGACGTAAAGCTCAACATTCCGATTCTTTCCGCCGGCATGGACACCGTGACAGAGAGCAAGCTTGCCATTGCCATGGCCCGGCAGGGAGGCATTGGCATTATCCACAAGAACCTCTCGGTCGAAGAGCAGGCAGACAATGTAGACAAAGTAAAAAGAAGCGAGCACGGGGTTATCGTAGACCCTTTCTTTCTTACTGAGGGGCATCTTGTAAAGGACGCCCTTTCTTTGATGGCAAAATACCATATTTCCGGAGTTCCGATCGTTCGGGGCAAAAAGCTGGTCGGCATCATTACAAATAGGGACCTCAGATTTGAGACAGACGAAAACCGCCCCATAAACGAAGTAATGACTTCATCGAACTTGGTTACCGCTCCGGAAGGGACAACGATGGCAGAAGCGGAGCTGATCCTAAAACGCCACAAGATTGAAAAACTCCCTATTGTGGACAGCGAATTCAACCTTAAAGGCCTCATCACCATCAAAGACATTGAAAAGAGCATAGTATATCCGAACTCTGCAAAGGATGGGCAAGGCAGGCTCATGGTGGGGGCGGCTATTGGAGTTGGAGCGGACCTGCCAGATCGCCTGCATGCTTTGGTTGACGCCAAAGTGGACGTGGTCGTTGTGGACACAGCGCATGGGCATCATGTAAATGTCATAAACACCGTAAAAAGAATCCGCAGCATGTACCCAGGGCTGCAAATTATTGCGGGAAACGTCGCAACGAGGGAAGCGACTCGCGAGCTTATAGAAGCAGGGGCAAACGCCATTAAAGTTGGCATCGGGCCAGGCTCCATTTGCACAACCCGCGTAGTCGCAGGCATCGGCGTTCCACAGATCACAGCCATTCTTGAATGCGCAGACGAAGCGGACAAAGCCGACATCCCTATCATAGCGGATGGAGGAATAAAGTTCTCTGGCGACATTACAAAGGCTATCGCGGCTGGCGCTTCCACTGTCATGATCGGAAGCCTTCTTGCCGGAAGCGAGGAAAGCCCGGGGGAAGTCATCATATACCAAGGCCGCCGCTTCAAGTCTTACCGCGGGATGGGATCCATAGGGGCGATGGAGCACGGCTCCTCTGACCGGTATTTTCAGGAGGGCGAGCGAAAGCTTGTTCCAGAAGGCGTGGAAGGCCGTGTAGCATACAAGGGAAGCGTAAGCGAAATTGTCTTTCAGCTCATCGGAGGCTTGCGTTCGGGCATGGGCTACTGCGGATGCCACAGCATTGAAAGCCTCAAGAAAGACACGACATTCTTGCGAATCACTCAAGCGTCTCTTCAGGAAAGCCACCCCCACGACATTACCATCGTCAAAGAGTCTCCAAACTATACGAGGGAATTCTAAGGTGGAGCGCTCCACAGCGGTAGTCCTGGACTTTGGGGGACAGTACAACCAGCTTATTGCCCGGCGCGTGCGCGAAGAAGGCGTTTACTGCGAGGTGCTAGCCTACGACACACCTCTTGAAGAGATAATGGCTATGCGCCCTGGCGCCATTATCTTTTCGGGAGGGCCTGCTTCCGTTTACGAAAATGGCGCCCCAAGGTGCGATCGCGCAATCTACGAGCTGGGGATCCCCATTCTAGGCATCTGTTATGGCATGCAGCTCATGGCGCTTGAGCTCGGAGGAGATGTTGGCAGGGCTCCTTTGAAAGAGTATGGAAACGTGCCCCTTAAAGCGTTTGGAGGACAGCTGTTTAGAGGCGCGGAAGGCGAATGGGGCTCGTGGATGAGCCACGGCGTTATGGTTCGAAAGCCCCCGAGCGGCTTTTCTTCGACCGCTTCAACGCAAAACTGCCCCATTGCCGCGATGGAAGACGCGGAGCGCAAGCTTTTTTCTGTGCAGTTCCACCCAGAAGTCACGCATACAGAGCGCGGAAAAAAGGTTCTATCCAACTTTCTTCACGATATAGCTGGCCTTGAGGGGAATTGGGCAATGGAATCCTTTATTGAAGAAAAGGTGAGGGAAGTAAGCGAATCAGTCGGCGACAGCAAAGTGGTTTGCGCTCTATCCGGCGGCATAGACTCATCGGTCGCCGCCGCGCTTGTCTCGAAGGCGATCGGGGATCGCTTAACCTGTATTTTTGTGGATCACGGGCTTTTGCGCAAAGGAGAAGCGAAAGAAGTGGAAAATGCCTTTCGTGGCCATTTCGATCTCGACTTTCGAAAAGTTGACGCTTCGGACAGGTTTCTTGGAAAGTTGGCAGGCGTAAGCGAACCGGAAAAAAAACGCAAAATTATCGGCGAAGAGTTCATACGCGTCTTTGAAGGAGAGGCGGACTGCATTGAAGGGGCAAAATATCTTTTGCAGGGCACAATTTACCCAGACGTTATTGAGTCGGGAACAAAGAATGCAGCGACAATTAAGAGCCACCACAATGTGGGCGGCCTGCCGGACAACATAGGGCTAAAACTCATAGAGCCGCTCCGCAGCCTATTTAAAGACGAAGTCCGAGAAGTCGGAAGACTTCTCGGACTGCCCGAGGAAATCGTGCGCCGGCAGCCTTTTCCAGGGCCAGGGCTTGCCATTCGAGTGATTGGGGAGATTACGCAAGAGAAGCTGTCCATTCTCAGGGAAGCTGACTATATCTTCTGTAAAGAGCTGGAGAATGCAAACTGCAATCAATGGATCTGGCAGTATTTTGCTGTTCTGCCCGAAATTCGCACAGTCGGCGTAATGGGCGACGAGAGGACATACGACTACACTATAGCGTTAAGGGCTGTAACAAGCACCGATGCGATGACGGCAGACTGGGCGCGAATCGACCATAGGCTTCTTGCTAAAGTGTCCAACCGCATTGTGAATGAGGTTTCAGGCGTAAACCGAGTCGTTTAGGACATAACTTCAAAGCCTCCATCCACTATCGAGTGGGAATAGGTAGGCAAAACGCTGAAATGCTTGATAAATCAACGTTTTTTCGGCTTCAAAAAAGGCTTCTGATGATAAATTGATGATATAATGGTCAGTTGAAAATTGAATTGCAACAATGAAATGGCCCATTCGGGACCCCCTGTGCTATCATGTGATTACTACAAATAACCTGAAGCGCGAGGGCGGAAATGAGCCACTATTGCAATGATACCATCAGAACTCCGGATTTCAAACATTTGT
>JAITGT010000056.1 GCA_031280495.1 Eubacteriaceae bacterium | reverse complement strand
CAGGCTTACGAAAACGTGTTGGAAATTTTGTCCGCGACGTTGTGCAGCGTCTCCGAAGTGGCGCTAGCCGCTGAGTCGACGCCCCGGCCAACCTTATGCGCGATCGCCTTTCGGCTGCGCTCCACAAAATTCTCGCCCTTGTCGGACAGCAGAAGGCTCACCCCTGCGCCAATGGCGGAAACGGCAGCGACTCCTACAATAACTTTCACTCTGTCGTCCATTTGTCCCTCCCAAATATCTTTTGTCTTAACGATTTTGCGCACATTGGCGAAAAGTATGCAGGCAATTTCGCACTCGACGCCAATTTGGCGCGCTTGGCCCCCATTGCCCAGCAAGCCTTCGCCTGCTATAATAAGCCAAATGGACAACGAAACCGCCCTGGCTATTCTCGCCGCCCTCAAAAAGTCTTATCCAGACGCCCGCTGCGGGCTTGACTATGAAACGCCGTATGAACTTGCCGTGGCAACGATCCTTTCCGCCCAGTGCACAGACAAACGGGTAAACATTGTCACAAAGTCTCTCTTCTCTCAGGCAAGCACGCCGCAGGCGATCGCGGAAATGGGCGTTGACAGGCTGCAGAGGGTTATTCGCCCTTGCGGCCTTTCAAACGCCAAAGCAAAAAACATCGTCTCCATGTCCGAAATTTTGCTTCGCGAACATGGGGGAATGCTGCCAGAAACCGTGGACGAATTGGTCCGCCTGCCCGGGATAGGCCGCAAAACCGCAAATGTTGTCGCATCCAACGCGTTTGGCCAAGACGCGATCGCAGTGGACACGCACGTCTTTCGCGTTTCCAACCGCCTCGGCCTTGCAAGGGCGGCCAATCCGCTTCAAACGGAAAAGGACCTGAATGCTTGCCTGCCAAAAAACGAGTGGTCCCTTGCCCATCACCTGCTCATTCGCCACGGCCGCGACGTTTGCCATGCAAGAAAGCCTGCCTGCCAAGGGTGCGCGCTTCTCGCCTACTGCGAAAGCGGCGAGGCAGGCGCGGCGCGCGCGGAAGCGGGGGGCGCGGGCGCATAAGGGCATGCGCAAAAAAAACAGGCGCCAAAGGCGGCGCCTGCTCCCTCGCCTGGCTTTGAGGCATCAATATATGCCTCTGCAGCGCTTCTCTCAGTCTTTCTTCATCAGAAAAATGGTAATTCCCTGGTTCATGGACACAAGCTTTCGCTTTATCTTTTTGTGGCGAAACGTGGAGCGAACCATGTCGCGCAATACAGTTCCGCCTTTGTAGCCGTGAACGACGACAACTTCGTCCACGTCGCCGCCAAGCGTGTCCAAAAAATCCTTGAGGGCCTCTTCCGCCTCGAATGCGTTCATCCCGTGTATGTCGAGCTGAGCCTGCAGGATCACGCCTTCCGCCTCGACTTTGCCGCCTCAAACAGCACAATGCCCGCCGCGACAGAGCAGTTCAGGGAATCGAGCGCGCCCATCATGGGGATAGAGGCAACAAAGTCGCACTTGCTCTTCACAAGCCTGCCGACGCCAGAGCCCTCGCTGCCTATCACCACCACGAGAGGCATGTCATAGTCGATGCCGGAATAGATCTCTCCGCCCTTGTCTGCCGCTACGGCAAACACGCCTCTCTTTTTAAGCATCTCCAATGTCTGGGCAAGGTTTGGCGCCTGGGCGACTGCAATGTGCTCAACGCTGCCCGCCGACGCCTTTTCCACCACGTCGCTGATTGCCGGCGCGCGCCTCTTTGCGACAATGACCCCATGGCAGCCCGCGCAATAGGCAGATCGAATGATCGCCCCAACGTTGTAGGGATCGGTGATTGAGTCCAGCAGCACAATAAAAGGCTTCTCAGAGCGCGCGGCGGCTATAGCCAGGATGTCTTCGGGCTCGACATAGCGCACGGGCGAGCAGTACGCAAGGACTCCTTGGTGGCTTGCCCCGCCAGTCAGCGCGTCCAGCTTGCGGCGGTCCGTGTAATGGACCTCGACGCCTTTGTCTCGGGCGCTGTAGGCTATGGACTGGAGGGCGCCGTCCGTTGCGCCCTTGGCGATCAGTATGCGATTAATGGTGCGGCCGCTGCTTAGCGCCTCGCGGATGGGGTTGCGCCCAATGATTCTTTCAAATTCAGATTCGCTCAAATGGCCACCTCAGCTCTCAAGCCCGTATGCGTACTCTAGATCCTTGAATTTTGTGTGCTTGCCAGAAAACAGAAGCTTGACTGTGCCCACTTCGCCGTTTCGGTGCTTTGCAAAGATCACCTCAGTTTCGTTGCTGTCCGCTTCCCGGTCATAGTAGTTGTCGCGGTAAAGCATCATGACAATATCTGCGTCCTGCTCAATAGCGCCGGACTCCCTCAGGTCAGAAAGTATGGGGCGCCGGTCTTTTCTGCCTTCCGGGCTGCGGGACAGCTGCGAGAGCGCGACAACCGGCACGTGCAGCTCCTTGGCGAGGGCTTTGAGATCGCGGGAAATAGAGGAAATTTCTTGGTTGCGGTTTTCCGCGCGCTGCGCGGAGCCCATCAGCTGCAGGTAGTCAATCACAACGAGATCCAGCCCTTTTCGGCTCTTTAGCTTGCGCAGCTTTGAGCGGATTTCGCCAGCGCTGATGGAAGACGTGTCGTCTATGTAGAGCTCATAATGCTTTTCCTTTACGTCAGCGTTCAGGTGGGTGATTCTAGTCCACTCCGCATTTGTTTGCCCCCCTACCCTCAAAACCGAGCTGTCAATCTCTGTCTCGCTGGAGATTATGCGCAAGATAAGCTGCTCCACGCTCATCTCAAGGCTAAAAAACGCCACGGTCTTTGTGTAGCGGAAAGCCGCATTTTGGGCAAAGTTAAGGCCCAGGGCTGTTTTGCCCATCGAAGGGCGGGCGGCCAGGATAATGAGGTCAGACGGCTGGAGCCCGTCGGTGAGGGCGTCGATGGCCGTAAAGCCAGTGGGAACGCCGGTCATCGACTGGCTGAGCTCGTAGCGCTCACCGAGCTTAATGATGGCAGGCGTTATTGCCTCCGGCAGCGAGACAAGCTCTTTGTGCCGCTCAGCCATGGACACGCCATAGATAAACCGCTCTGCTTTGTCAACAATTTCAGACAGCGGCTTCTCCTCTGCATAGCAGTCCGACACTAATCCGTTAAAGCCCGCTATGATGCTGCGCAGCATTGATTTCTCGTAAACCATGCGGCAGTATTCTTCAATATGGCTTGTGAACACCACCGCCTCGGCCAAGCCTGCCATATAGGCGGCCGTCACCTTTTCGCCATTTCCGGAGCTCGCCACGCGGTCATAGGCCGTTACGGTGTCAATGGCAAAGCCGCTCGCGTTTAGATCCTGAATTGCGCGGAAAACGATGCGGTTTTGCTCAACGTAAAAATCGTCCTCCCTCAATGCCTGAAGCGCGCTTGAGACGCTGTCGCGGTCTAGCAGCATGCAGCCAAGCACGCTTCGCTCCGCTTCGTCGCTGTATGGGGGGACTTTAAGCTTTGCCCCTTCAGCCATTTTATTTGTTCGCTATAATAATGTATATCTCTGCTTCGACATCCGCATGGAGCTTTACTGCGACTGTGTAGGTTCCCGCCTGCTTAATTGGCTCCATGGCAATTTTGCGCCTGTCCAGCTCGACCTCAAGCTGGCCTTTGATTGCCTCCGCTACGTCTTTTGGCGTCACGGCCCCGTACAGCTTGCCGTCTGGGCCTGCGGACTGCGAAATTTTAACCGTCTTTTCGTGCAGCTTTGCATGGGTGTCAAGCGCTGCGTCCTTCAGCTTCTTGTTTTCAGCGGCAATGCGGACAAGATCTTCGTTCAGCTTTTCCATGTTCTTGCTGCTCGCCTGAAGCGCCAGGCCCTTCTTGACCAGATAGTTGTTTGCGAAGCCGGGCTTAACCTCAACGATGTCCCTTGCCTTGCCGAGCGACTCGACGTCTTGCGTGAGTATTACCTTCAAATTTGTCGCCTCCTCGTTTTCATGGATTCTTATTATACACCATATCGCAATAATTTGCGCGCATGGGCGAAATATCGGCCCATTGCACCGCCCAATAGGTACGGAGCCCCGGCGCCTTGAAGAAAAAAAGCAAAGAGCGCGCCTTAAGCGCTCCCTTCGGAGTTTGCGCCGCGCATGCTTTCCATAAGCGAATGGAACGCGCCTGGCGCATTTTGCGCTGCCCTGTGGCCCTGCGTGCGCGGCTTCTTTTGCAGGAGGGGCCGAATTCTTATTTTAGCCTGCTTTTTACGACAAAGCCTTCGTTTGCGATGACGCAAAGCTGCAGCAGGGATTTTGTGTACTCCAGTATTTTTTCGATTGCATGGCGCTCTATATCGAATAGGCGGAGCAGGAAGCGAAAAAAGTAGTCGCTGACGTCGTCAAAGTTGTCGCTGACTGTATAAGCGTCAAGGTTGAACTGTTTGGTCAGGCCAACGGACGCCATCTTTATGATGTTTTTTTCATATTCGGAATAGCCTTTTTCGGACAGGTCAAAACACACGTCAAAGATGTAGGACTTGTCCGCTATTTTAAGGACATTGTCCGCTGCAAGGTCGATGGAAAAGCGGCGGATTTTCTCGTCCGCGTAAAAAAGGTACCAGAAGGTCTTTAAGTCCATGCACACTCCCGTGATATTGTCGATGGAGCTTGCAAACAGTGTGGCCGTCGTCGTGTTGTTGCGCGAAAAGTTGCCGTATATTTCCGTGCCGATCTGAAGCTTGCTTTCATAGTGGTGGTAAAAGGAGCTCTTGTTTGTCTGGCTCAGCTCATTAATGTCAGCGATGCTGGTTGTTTGGTAGCCTTTTTCGTAGAAAAGCAGTTCCGCTGCTTCGTAAATGTGGTGTTTTGTCTGAATTCCGCTTTTGTATTTTGCCATAGCCTGTTCTTTCCGCTTTTTCTCAACTATATTATAGCAATAGTGCAGCCAAAAGCAAAATCAGCGGGAGCTCTGGACTGGAAGCGGAGGATGCGCGGCGGCGAATTTTGCGCAAAAAAAAGAGGGCAGTGCCACTGCCCTCTTTTGCGGAAATAGGCTATACGAGGCCTTTTGCAGTAACTGCCGCTGCGCCAGCGTCAACAGCATAGGCGTCTGCGCCGATTTGAGCGGCGAATTCCTGAGTAATAGGAGCGCCGCCGACAAGAAGCTTGTAGCTTCCGCCCTTCGCCTTAAGAGCCTTTGCTGTGGCTTCCATTGACGGCATTGTCGTCGTAAGAAGGCCAGAAAGCGCGACTATGTTCACGTCTGGGTTGGCGTCAATGCACTCAACAAACTTCTCAGTGGTGACGTCAACGCCAAGATCAATCACGTCGAAGCCAGCGCTCTCGATCATGATGGCAACAAGGTTCTTGCCGATGTCATGAAGGTCGCCCTGAACGGTGCCAATAATGCACTTGCCAAGGGATTTCCTGCCTGCTTCTGCGAGGGAAGGCTTAAGTACTTCGACGCCCTTCTGCATTGCGCGGGCGGAAACGAGCATTTCAGGAACGAAGATTTCGCCAGCCGAGAACTGATCGCCGACTTTGCCCATGGCAGCGATCATGGCGTCAAGCAGCTCCAATGCGGAGTTTTCTTTCAGCCCGTCCTCTACGATAGCCGCAACTTGCTTGGATTTGCCGGAAACAACGGCAGTGGTGAGTTCATCAATCTTTGACATTTTTTATCCTCCTAATGTCTTTATATAATATTTAGAAAATATTATACCTACGTTAATCTATTTTTTTTGCCCGAAGATCCCTTGGCGGTAGGCGGTGATATACTCAATGCACATCTCGTCGTAGCCGAGCAGGGCTTCTGTGGCGTAAATCATGCCCATCATGTCCTGGTTCAGCGGGTCGAGAATGGCGCTGTCCAGGCCGACGGCCATGGAAAGGACCACAAACGCCATGTTGACGATTTTTCGAACCGGGAGGTTGAAGGAGATGTTGCTCGCGGCGCCGGTGATGTGGATGGTCGGGAATTGGCGCTTGATTTCCTTCATGACATCGATAATCATGTTAATGCCGTCGTCCGACGTGCACAGCATTTCCACCATCGGGTCAATGTGGATGCGGGATGGATCAATGCCAAATTCTTTTGCGCGCGCCATTATGTCTGCAAACACTTTCAGGCGCTGCTCCGCAGTCTTGGAAATTCCGCTGTCGTCGCAAAGAAGGGCAACAACTTCCCAGTCGGTGCCTTTTATAGCAGGGAAAATGACGTCAATTTTATTGCCCTCGCCAGAAACGGAGTTGACTAGCCCCGGCTTTTTGACGAAGGGAATGAGTTCGGCGAGGGCGCCTGCATTTGGGCTGTCGATCGCAATTGGCGTGGATGTGGCTTCCTGAATGAGGCTAACCATCCATTTTAGCGTCTCCACCTCAACTTCGTTGTCAACGGAAGCGCAGCAGTCAATAAAGTTCGCCCCTGCTTCCGCCTGTGCAACCGCAAGCTTTTTAATGTGCTCCCCGTTTTTTTCGGCAATCGCCTTCGCCATAGAAGGGATTGAGCCGTTGATTTTTTCGCCGATAATGATCATTGTCAGTGCTCCTCCATTGTAATGAAAATTTGTTTGCCCGTTCTGCCGCAGTCCGCAGCTGAAGCGAACATACTGACAATGGAATAGATGCCAGCCCTGAAACTGAACCCAAGTCCAATATGATTATATTGGACAGCCCGGTTAAAGTCAAGCCAAACATTCGCAAAAGTTGGCAAACATAAAAAATCTTATAACATGCAGCTTATTGCAAAAAAAATGGCTGTCTCTGACATGCATTCCATGCCCGTGTTCGCAAAAAAATATTGACATTTACCTGCAAACTTGACAAATTGCCTATTTCTTTTTCTTTTGGGCAGGGGATTGTGCCTTTTCCGCCTTCGCGCCAGCCAAATAGGCGGCATAGTATGCGCACGGAACGATCACCGCGCCTCCGACAAAGTTGCCAAGCGTTACAGGAAGAATGTTGCCCAGCCATGTCTGAGCGAACGTAATTTCCGCTCCAAGGAACTGGCCGAGCGGTATAAAGAACATGTTTGCGATGGAATGCTCAAAGCCAGCCAGCACAAACAGCATAACGGGAAACCACATAGAAAGGATTTTGCCGATAAGGTCCTTTGAGGCGGCCTGAACCCAGCACGCCAAGACGACAAGCGCGTTGCACAGAACAGCGCGCGTAAACGCCTGCCCAAAGGAAAGGCCGACTTTTGCAGTGGCAACGCCCGCAACAACGGACAGGGCGGGATCTTTAGAGAAAAGGCCAGTCGCCGCTACGGCTGCCGCCAAAAGGTAAGA